>NZ_MUFL01000037.1:0-32166 GCF_001995355.1 Salinivibrio sp. PR919
GTTATATCGTCGGCCATACGCTCGCTGTTGATGGTGGCCTCTCTTTGGTGTAGGCCATTTACATAGGATTAAGAGAATCACATTAATATGAAATTGCTAAATACATGTGTTGTACTTTTTTTCTCTTCGTTGGGGTTATCTTCCGCGGTAGCGTCTGAACTGCCGATCAATAAGAGTAACGTAACGGGGCAGTGGATATGCTCATTTACTATGCAGGGAGACAAAGTTTATGAGGAAAGTTGGGCATTAAAAGATCACAAGGAGTTCGTATTAAATGGGCGTGTTGAATATTTTCTTGGCGAGGAAAGTGCGCGCTTTTCATACAATGCTACGGGTGAGTGGGAGTTAATCAACGACACGATTAAGCTGGTTTACAATCCTTTTGAATTTCAGAGCAATGATAGCTTTAGCCAAGCCTATCTGTCAGAGATTGAAACCGTATACATTACGCCAGCATGGAATGGCACTCGGCGATTTCAGTACGACGTTGAGGCGTTATCTGAATCGCGTATGCAAATCGGCGATGACTACGACAGTTGGCAATGTAAAAGAAACGCAAGCGCTGACTAGGGCGTAGCAAACCACATCAACACCTGCGCTGCTTAGCTTAACCAGCGTGTTGTAGCGCGAAGTCGCTCGCTAGTGATGTGGCGATGAGTTGAAGAATAAGGGCCTGTTGATTAGCAGGCCCTTTTTTTATTTTTTGATCGGACGCGGACGACCGCTTTCATCAATGGCAACATAGTTAAATACGGCATCGCTCACCTTGTAGCGTTCGCCGACACCGTCATGCTTAACCGGTTTTACCCATACTTCGAGCGCGACACTCATCGAGGTATTACCAATGCGACTGCATGTACCATAGCAGCAGACTACATCACCCACGCTAACGGGCGCTTTGAAGGTGATTTCGTTCACTGAAACAGTCACGACACGTCCGCCAGAGATTTCTTTGGCGAGGATTGCGCCGGCTAAATCGAGCTGAGACATAATCCAGCCGCCAAAGATATCGCCATTGGCATTGGTATCGGCTGGCATCGCAAGTGTACGCAGCAACAGTTGGCCGCGTGGGCAGTTGTTTTTATTGTCAGACATGGCTCTCTTCACATCTTATTCAAAAGGGGCTAGCCCCTTTTTTTCAGGATAAGATTAGAATTGTGACCTCTGACACAGCATTTGGGCAAGTTTTTATTGGTCCGAGTTGCTCTCTTTGGGCATATGGCGGTAGATGTAGACACCGGTCGCGATGAGATATAAGAACGTTAAGATCATGGTGCCAAACACTTTAAAGTTCACCCAGACATCAAGCGGCATGCTGTATGCGACGTAAATATTGACCCCGGCTAGTACCGAGAAAAAACTCACCCACGCCCAGTTAATGGTGCGCCATACACGATCGGGTAAGTCCAGCTCTTTGCTGAGCATGTTTTTAATTAAGGGTTTACCCATCAGCTCAGAGGCTACCAAGCCCACCGCAAACAACACATAGACGATGGTCACTTTCCATTTAATGAAGTTGTCGTCATGGAAGAAGAGTGTCATTCCCCCAAACACCGCCACTAAAGCCGCAGTGACAATCTGCATTTTCTCCACTTTTTTATACAGCACCCACACTAAGGCGACTTGGATCAGGGTCGCGATGATCAAGGCGCCTGTGGCGACATAAATATCGTAAAACTTATACAGCGCGAAGAAGATAATGAGTGGAATAAAATCAATCAGTTGTTTCATAAAACGACACGATGCCTTTTAGGCGGATTGAACAAATGTTTTGGCAGTGTAACCAATTGTGGCGAGGGGAGGAAATACGAAATGGCGCAAAAAGGGGGAAGAGAAGATACCGCCCAGCGCATAACACCTCATGCACTGAGCGGTGTGCGGTTAGATCCAGTCCCAGCCAAAGACCAAGATCATTAAGATCGGGCAAATCACTCGTACATAGCCCGGCCAGACCTTCCAAAAAAAGGTTTCGCCAAGCTCAGGGCTACCTTGCACCAGCTCTTTCAAGATTTCGTTACGGTGCCATAGCCAACCTGCGACCAAGGCAAACAGCAGGCCAAGAATAGGCTGTGCGTATTCGGTGGTCACGGTAACCACCAAGCCGAACAGATCGCCAAAGTTATACACAATGGTGGCAGAGGCAAGGGTGATCAAACCACCAATCCACCAAACGGCTTTCTCTCGAGACTGGCGCAGTTCTTCGGTTGCACAAGCCACGGGCACTTCAAGCATTGAAATGGCCGATGTGAGAGCCGCAATGACCATCAGTAAGAAGAAAGCGAAGCCGATAAACAAGCCAGCACTGCCCATGGTATCGAACATGGCAGGCAAGACGCTGAACACCAGCGTATCGCTGCTGAGGAGATCCCCGCTTTCACTGTAAATCGCTACCCCGTTATGTTGGGCAACGAACATCGCTGGCATAATCAATAGTCCGGCAATAAAGGCGATRCCGGTATCGAGCAGTGCCACTTGGGCGGCAGTTTTGGGAATACTGGCTGACTTTGATAAGTAAGAGCCATAAACCATCATTACGCACACACCGAGGGAGAGCGAGAAGAAAGCCTGTCCCATTGCACTCACCACCAGACTTGGCGAAAGGTGAGAAGGATCGGGGATCAGGTACATTTTTAACCCCTCAATCGCGCCAGGTTGGAACAAGATGTACACCACCATCACTACGAAGAGTAAAAACAGTACTGGCATTAAGCGAGACGACCAACGCTCGATTCCGTTAGCAATCCCGTTACGAACCACCAAAATGGTTGGCACCATAAAGCACAGCATAAGGGCAAGGTTACGGGTTTCGCTAAATGACTCTAACCAGTTCGCCGCATTAACAAAGCCCAGCGCGGTGAGCAGTGGTGACACCATAAAGCCGACCAGCCAACCGGCGACAATGGCATAGAAGCTAAGGATACCGGTTGCTCCGAGCATACCGACTAAGCCGAGCAAGCGACCCAACCACTTTTGCCCACCTGCCACTGAGGATAAAGACCGAACCGGGTTAGCATTGCCGTAGCGTCCAATAGTGAGTTCTGCTATTAAAAGGGGATACGCTAGGACAAAAACCATGATCAAATAAATGAACAGAAAAACGGCGCCGCCGTTTGAAGCTGTTTGGGTCGGGAACCCCCAAATATTGCCCAGCCCAATCGCTGAGCCGGCTGCCGCCAAGATAAACCCTAATCGGGATGAAAATTGTGCGCGTTGTGTGTTTGCCATATCTACTCGTCAGTTTATGCGACATACCCGTTTAGCTCTACGCGAGTGCGTCCAGCAGCTTGGGTATAGATGATTGATACTGCTCATAATGCCCATCGCTGATGCGCGAGCGACACCTTATGGTGTGTAAACTTATAATTACAGAGCGAAGCTAGTGATTCGTTCCTCTAAGGCTCGTAAGTAAAACAGTTTATGCGTAAAATTTGAAGATCTTGCCGTATGTAATACCCCCAAACGAGCCAACTTCCCGATATTCTTTCCGCGCCTGCTTACTTATTCGCCGATAGTGAGTGCGATTCACTGTCTATAGTCAGTACCACAGTGGCTTTCTCTGTCGCAATTATTGATTTAACACAATGTTAACAAGGTGATGTTGCGTCACGTATTTCTGTGTCGGTTATTCATCTATGACATTACTACTGTGGGCTATTTCACTTTTGGTGACTGGTGTTGTCATAAATCTAGACAAAACACTGCTTGCACCCAGAGGCAAGCTAGGCAGAATAGGGGAAGACCATGTGGTTGATAACCCGTCGATTCCAACAATAAGGTGTGCGCAAACAAGCATGGAAAAAGTCTACGAGATCCTGACTCTTATTTTGTTACTCGCGTATTGGCTAACGATCGCGGCGGTCACTATTCGTGTGGTCTTTAAGCGTCGTGCGCTCGGGGTGTCTATCGCATGGTTGATGATTATTTACATCCTGCCGATTGTCGGTGTCATCGCCTACCTGCTATTTGGCGAGCTCAATCTCGGGAAGACGCGTGCGGTACGTGCCAAAGCGATGTTTGAACCGTATCGGCAATGGTTGCTCAGCTTACAGGCGTGTCCGGCGCATCGTCCTCAGCACGTGCGCGAGCAATCTCATCATGTTAACCAATTATGCCAAGCGCGGATTGGTGTCCCTGAATTAACGGGCAACCAACTTCACTTGCAGACCGATCCGGCAGATATTCTTAAATCCATTGCCTTTGATATTCGTCACGCTACACAAAGCGTGAACATGGTGTTTTATATTTGGCATCCTGGCGGCCATGCCGATGAGGTTGCGCAAGCCGCTTGTGATACCGCGAAGCGGGGCATACCGGTTCGTATCATGCTTGATTCTGCGGGGAGTAAGACGTTTTTCCGCAGCAAATGGCCGAGTGTGATGCGAGAAGCGGGGATAGAGCTAATTGAAGCACTGGCCGTCAATCCGTTTCGGATGTTTTTCCGTCGGCTCGACATTCGCCAGCACCGCAAAGTGGTGATCATCGATAATCATCTGGCATACACGGGCTCGATGAACATGGTCGATCCGCGCTTTTTTAAACAAAACGCGGGTGTGGGTCAATGGGTAGACGTGATGGTACGTGTTACCGGCCCCACCGTTCCTGTGCTCAGCAGCATCTTTTCTTGGGATTGGGAAGTAGAAACGGGACTGCGCAATTTACCCGCACAACCAGAATGCTCACTCATTGAAGATCACCAACATGCCAATCACGCGGTGCAAGCCATTCCATCGGGACCGGGTTTGCCGGATGGTATGATCCAACAGGTGTTAACCTTGGCTATCCACCAAGCCCATGACAGCATTACCATTACCACGCCGTATTTGGTGCCGAGTGAAGGGCTACTGTTTAGCTTACAAACGGCAGCGCAACGAGGCGTGAAAGTGACAGTGATTGTGCCGGAGAAAAACGATTCCTTAATGGTGGAGTGGGCCAGTCGATCCTTCTTTGCCGATCTAATGGCCTCAGGTATTGAGATCTACCGCTTTGGCGGCGGCTTACTGCACACCAAATCTGTGTTGGTTGATGAAAAGTACTGTTTGATTGGCACCGTAAACCTCGACATGCGCAGCTTATGGTTGAACTTTGAGTTAACGCTCACGGTCGATGATCCCGATTTTTGTGCCAGCGTGAACGCGCTACATCAGCGCTATCTCACCCAGTCTTTGCGAGTAGAACCTAAAACGTGGCAACAACGACCGGTTTATCACAAGCCGATTGAACAGTTTTTCTACATGTTCAGTCCGTTGCTATGATCTGCGTGCGCGTTTGATTGAACATGCACAAAGTGCGTTTGGTTATGCTTACCGTATAGGGGCCGTTATCCTAATCGCTTGTCAGTATTAAGATTATTAAGTGCCTCACAATTGGTAACCATTTATTCCCTTATATCCTAAAAATCCGGCGCCTTTCGCTGCCGTTTGARGGCAGAGTTACTACACTTACTAGTGCCCCATATCGAGTGACAGGAGGTAGACATGTCTATCCGTTCACGCAGTTATACATTGAACACCACACCCGCGCGAAAGGCGCACGTGCGGGTCGTGCCAAATGGCAATGTGTTGATCCAGATTGCCAACGAAAAAAAACCGCACCTCGCGGAATTTGATGAGGTGAAGTTTGAGCGTAAAGGAAAAATCACCCAGCTAGTCGCAGAGCATGTCGAGCCGGGAAGACGAGAAAATTGGGCACTGCCAATGCATCATGATGATGCAAACGAGCTGGCGTCCTTGATTGATCAGGCTCAGGAAGAGCTTGAAATATTAATGCGCGATCTTAGCTAATCAGCGTTGTTTGCCTGTCGATACACAGAGTATCGGCAGGCTTTTTTGTTTATGGCCTATTGCCCCTGCCTGCTCTCTATCCCTAACTTTTTTTGTGCTGCGAGTTTATCTCAATTGTGAGATTTGTTAATAAATGCTGGCTCAAACACTATAAATCGTTAACCCCTTTCAAGCACACTAGTCCCAACAGCGTCACATCCGTGACGTAATACAGACACGTGACTTACATTTGTGAGGCCAGCTTCAAGCCCCTTGCTGCTGACCGACAAGTCTCCGGTTGTCGTTATGATGTAACTGGTGAAAAATGAAAGAAAAACCTCGCACAGCCTTTCTTGCAGCACCTATTGTATTGCTGCGTGGTTTAGTTCAAGCCCCCAATGTCGCGATGGTGGTGATTGGCGTTTTGATTACCTTCAGCGCTGTTGCCGCCTTGCGCGTGCCGATCAATCTCACCGTCAGTGTTACTCCAGAGCATAGTGTGCGATTCAATCGACAGGCGCTCGAGGCCTTACCTTCGGCACAAATCATCACTCAAACTCCATTTACCCAAGGTGAGCAACGTTTTGAGGGTGTGGCGCTATCAACCGTTTTGGCCGCTGCGGGAATAGGGGAATGTGCTGACTTAACACTGAGCGCGATGAATCGATACCAAGCGATGCTCAGTGCCGACATGGTGGCACGTTATCAGCCAGTGATTGCGATGAAACGCAACGGGCAAGCGATGACACTCAGAACACTCGGTCCACTTTGGTTAGTGTTTCCTCTCGACCAATACCCGGCCATTCAGAATGACCAATTCTATTCGGCAATGGTGTGGCAGCTGACTGACATAACGTGCCAGCCCTAAGGAGTGACGAATGATGAGAAATGCCCAACTGAAGGTGATGCCGATTAAACGCACTATTTTAGTGGTGTGTATTGCGATCATGGCGATCGGTGTGGTGGTAACCACCAATAAGATCACCGCGTTATCTGAGCGCCTAACCAACGGCCAAAGCAAGCTTGTGTGGTATATGCTCAGCTTGTCCAAAGAGTACGATGCGCTGATCAGCTTGCTGGAACGCTACCAAGGTGGAAAGAGCAGCTTTGATCAGTTGGCGATTCAGCATGAGATCTTATGGAGTCGCTTTCCGGTTGCGATAACAATGGCGAATAGTGGTGATACGGAACAGGCGCATCCGACGGCGCTACTAAAAACCCTGTTCGCTGATCTTAAAGGGTATGAAAGCCGCTTCTATGCCTTGCGCTTTTCCAGTCAGGGCATGAGCCAGCTGATTGCGCATTATCGCCAGCAGCGTCAATTGCTCGATGGCTTTTTTCAGCAATCGTTAGCCATGCCGGGTAATGGTTATCGCGAGCATACGCGGTTACTTAACCAGCTCGGACAACTGACCACCGTGATGACGTTAGGGATGATAGCCGTGGGCGCGACAGTATTGATGCTGCTGGCATTGGATGCCAAACGCTATTATCGCTTAGCGCGCGAAGACCAACTGACAGGGTTGCACAATCGCCATTGGCTGTTTGATACGTTAAACGGTCGCTATGTATTCAATACTCGTAATATGGCGATATTGGTGATCGACCTTGATGGCTTTAAGGCGATTAACGACAACTTTGGCCATGATGTGGGCGATCTTTTTCTGTCTGCGTTGGCAGAAAAGCTAGCGATGGCACTCCCGCCGCATGCGGTCATTGCACGGTTAGGAGGCGACGAGTTTGCAGTGGTGATGCCTAATCAGCGCGACGATGAGTCGATAGTGCTTGCTCGTGTTCTTGTCGACGTGGCGCATCAACCGATCCTCATTGACACATACCTCTGCCAAGTGTCGGCCAGCGTGGGTATCGCGCATGGAAAGGATAAACTGAGCGGAGAGCGTTTACTGACCCATGCGGACACGGCAATGTACGCCGCAAAGCGGGCAGGGAAGAACCAATATCGCGTGTATCATGACACCATGCAGCCTCCCAATGGAAAACGGCACAGTCGTGAGGAATCGCGGTTCGAAGAGGTCACCTATCAGGTAAGTAGCCATCCGCAGGGCGATGCTGAACAGACATCGCCCAACGCTTAGTATTATCAAACTCAGTATTATCAAGCTCAGTGTTATCCAGCTTGGTATTATTGGCGTGCTGTCGCCGCTTTCATGGTTTTGACGAATTCCGTTAGTTTCGCCAGCATCGTGGGTAYATCATGTTGATGCTGCTCGATGATCTTCACCACCGCCGAGCCAGAAATGGCGCCTGCCGCCCCGGCGCTAATTGCCGCTTTGACTTGCTCAGGGGTCGAGATGCCAAAGCCAAGCAGCGGACGCGGTGCTTCATGATGATGCAAGGTGCCGAGTAAATGCTCAACCGGAGCCCCTGCTTTGGCTTCTGCCCCTGTGACGCCGGCGCGCGACACCAGATAGGTATAGCCACGACCCAGCTCCGCAACCTGAGCTAAGGTGGCATCGTCTGCGTTGGGTGGCGCAATAAAAATCGGATCAATACCATGCGCTAGCGCTTGTTCGCGAAATGGCGCAGATTCAGCAATTGGCACATCTGCTACCAGCACTGAATCGACACCCACTTCCGCACACCGGCGGTAAAAAGCGTCAATACCACGGGCGTAGACGAGGTTGGCATACATCAGCAACCCAATCGGAATGGTCGGATGCTTGGCGCGAATGGCTGCCAGCATGTCGAAACAGGTATCGGGTGTGGTGCCAGTGGCTCGGGCACGTAATGTCGCGTCTTGAATAGTTGGCCCATCAGCCAATGGGTCGGAAAACGGCATACCAAGCTCCAGCGCGTCGGCGCCGCCTTCAACCAAGGCATCGACCACGGCGAGTGATTGTTCTGGATTTGGATCCCCCAAGGTGACAAAAGGAACAAAGGCACCTTGCTGTTTGGCATCCAGATTTGCGAACATCGCTTGATATCGAGTTGATGATGCCATCATGACAGCTCTCCTTTGCCTTCTAAAATGTCATATACAGTAAAGATATCTTTATCACCACGTCCGGATAGATTGACCACCAAAAGCTGCTCTTTTTCAGGATCAGCGGCAATCATTTTTTGGGCTTGAGCCAGTGCATGGGCAGATTCTAGCGCGGGAATAATACCTTCGTTGCGCGCAAGCGATTGAAACGCTTCTAAAGCTTCATCGTCGGTGACCGCCGGATATTCGGCACGACCAATGGCGTTAAGGTGCGCATGCTGCGGCCCCACCGACGGGAAGTCTAACCCTGCAGACACTGAATACGACTCTTCGACTTGGCCATATTCATCTTGCATCAATGGGGACTTCATACCGAAGAAAATACCGGGCTTGCCGTGCTTTAAAGGCGCGCCGTGTTGATCGGTATCGAGTCCTTTGCCCGCGGGCTCAACACCAATTAAACGCACATCTTTGTCATCGATAAAGTCAGCAAACATGCCAATGGCGTTTGAGCCACCGCCCACACAGGCGATCACTGCATCCGGTAAGCGGCCTTCTACCTGCTGAATTTGCGCACGGGTTTCCTCACCAATAATGCGTTGAAACTCGCGCACAATGGTCGGGAAGGGGTGCGGGCCCGCCGCAGTGCCGAGCAAATAGTGGGCGGTATCATAGTTGGCTGACCAGTCGCGCATCGCTTCGTTACATGCATCTTTTAACGTCGCAGAGCCCGCATGTACTGGGATGACGGTGGCACCCATCAGCTTCATTCGAAACACATTAGGACTTTGGCGCTCAACGTCTTTGGCCCCCATGTAGATGCGGCATTTCAGTCCCAGTAGCGCACACGCCAGCGCAGTCGCCACACCGTGTTGGCCAGCTCCGGTTTCGGCAATGATCTCTGATTTGCCCATACGCTGGGCAAGCATCGCTTGGCCCAGTACTTGGTTGGTTTTGTGCGCACCACCGTGCAGCAAGTCCTCTCGCTTAAGATACAGCTTGGTGTTCGTCCCTTTGGTGAGGTTACGACAAAGCGTCAACGCGGTGGGTCGTCCGGCATACTCTTGCAGCAGGCGGATAAAATCGTCTTTAAAGTTCGGGTCGTCTTGGGCATCAATAAACGCCTGTTCGAGCTGATCAAGCGCAGGCACTAGAATTTGGGGCACATACTGACCACCAAATTCGCCAAAATACGGGTTAAGCTTGCTCATAATTATCCTTTTACGTCTTTAACTGGGGCCGAGATAGTTTGACGGTCTTGGCGACATCTATCCTCTCAGCGAAATTATCTCGGAAAATCAACTATCTCGAAAAATCAATAGCGGCGAAGGGCGCGGAACGCCGCTTGTAACTTGTTGGCATCTTTCACGCCGGGCGCATGCTCGACGCCGGAGTTAAAATCCAGCCCAAGGCACCCTTGTTCAGCCGCTTTGGCCGCATTCTCGGGGGTGAGCCCGCCGGCAATCATGACTTTGTCTTTGGCGGTTTTAGGGATCAGGTGCCAATCAAAGGTTTTACCCGTGCCGCCAGATTGTTGGCCGACTCGGCTGTCGATAAGGTGGCGATCAGCATTCACGCCATCTAAAGCCGGTGCGACATCAGAGACACCGTGCGCTTTCCAAATTTCACAGTGCTTAGGGAGCTTCTCACGCAATGCTTGTAGATATGCTGCGTCTTCATCCCCATGCAGTTGCACCGCGTGAAGGCTGAGCTGTTGTGCGTACTCAGCCACGGTATCTAGCGCATGATTTTGGAACACGCCCACATAGCGAAGCGGCGCGCCTTGCTGGACGCGCTCGGCCACGACGGGTGTGACAGCACGCGGAGAGTGCTCAACAAAAATGAGTCCGCCGTAGACAGCGCCAGCGTTATAGGCGGCGAGGGCATCGTCGGCGGTGGTAAGCCCACAGACTTTATTTTCCCCCAAGATCACTTTACGTAGCGCGAGGGTCAGATCGGGCTCTGCCATTAATGCACTGCCAATTAAAAAGCCATCCGCGTGGTGGGCAAGATCGCGCACATGACGGTGGCTATGAATACCACTTTCTGAAATCACGATCGCTTTTTCGCCCACTTGTGGTGCTAAACGTTTGGTGCGATCGCGATCGATGCTTAAATCACGCAAATTCCGGTTGTTAATTCCAATCACCACCGCCCCTAAGGCATTGGCACGTGCGAGCTCGTCTTCGGTGCTCACTTCGGTAAGCACTCCTAGCTTTAGCGACTCGGCTAAATCGGCCAGCTCGCGGTATTCGGCGTCGTCGAGTACTGACAGCATCAATAAGATCGCATCGGCTTGATAATGACGCGCGAGGTAAACCTGATAAGGGTCGATAATAAAATCTTTGCAAAGCACAGGCGCATCGACTTGTGCGCGCACGATCGGCAAGAAGTCAAAACTGCCCTGAAAGTGGTCCTCGTCCGTCAGGACTGAAATGGCCGCGGCAAAAGGTCGGTAGGCACGGGCAATACTGGCCGGATCGAAGTCTTCTCGAATCAACCCTTTTGAAGGCGAGGCTTTTTTGCACTCCAAGATAAACTGTGACCCCGGCGCGGCAAGTGCAGCACGAAAATCGCGATCACTGGGCGTCAGTTGGTCGATAAAGCTATCCAGCGGCTGAGCACTTTTGCGCGCGGCTACCCAGCGTTTTTTGTCATCGACAATGCGGCCTAAAATGGTGTCGTTGAGGGCTGAGGTGGTCATACTGCGCTCCTTTGTGCTAACGCTTGCATGATGGTGTAAGGCTTGCCCGACGCCATCACGTCCAAGGCCTGTTGTGTGTTTGCTTTCAAGTCTTCTTGTCCGAATAAGCGTAGCAAGAGTGCCACATTGACAGCCACTGCCGCTTGCTGGGCGTCTGTGCCTTTACCTTGCAAAATCGCGCTGATCATCGCCCGGTTCTGCTCCGGCGTGCCCCCAGCAATGCTGTCCAGCGGGTATTCGGATACACCAAAGTCGCTGGGGGTTAAGGTGTAATGCTCAATTTGGGTCGGGGTGATTTCTGCCACCGTTGTGGGGCCGTGGATAGCCACTTCATCCAGACCGTCACCATGAACCACGGCCGCGCGCGTCATGTTGAGGTTTTGCATGGTTTGTGCAATCGGCGCAACTAGGGCTTGGTCGTACACGCCCATCAGCTCAATGCTAGGTTTCGCCGGGTTAATTAACGGCCCAAGCAGATTGAAGATGGTGCGCGTTTTCATCGCTTGGCGCACGGGCATCGCGTGTCGTACGCCGGTGTGGTATTGTGGCGCGAATAAAAAGCAGACGCCCAGATTATCCAAGGCCTCGCGGGCGTGGTCGGCAGGCATCGCCAAATCAATGCCAAAGGCGGCGAGTAAATCCGATGAGCCTGATTTGCTCGATACCCCGCGGTTGCCGTGTTTGGCCACTTTAACGCCACAAGCCGCGGCGACAAAGGCAGCCGTGGTTGAAATATTAATGGTGTTCGCGCCATCGCCTCCCGTGCCAACGATATCGGCAAACGGATAACTGGGGCGGGGGAAAGGTTCGGCGTTGTCGGTGAGTGCTTTTGCTGCGCCCGCGATTTCTTCAGGCGTTTCCCCTTTAATCTTCAATGCGGTTAACGCAGCCGCCAATCGCGCTGGCTCGAGTTCGCCCTGAATGATCGCACTAAACAGCTGCTCGCTTTGCGCTTGGCTGAGTGACTGTTGTTGGTAGAGCGTCTCTAGTAGTTGATCCATCACTATACTTAACCTCGGTATTTGTCTGTTCGAGCTCCGTGCTTATCTGGCACGTGTTGTTGTAAGCGCTAATGTTGTTAGCGCTGATAATAGCCACTGGCCCAATCGATGGTGTGGGTGAGCAGGGCAGCACCTTGTGCGGTCAAAATAGATTCTGGGTGGAATTGATAACCGACCACGTAGTCGGTATTACTCACCACGGCCATTACTTTCTGATCGTCGCCATCCAAGGTCGTGGCGATGACATCCAAGCTGGCCGGCACCTCAGTGGCCACCAGCGAGTGATAACGGGCCACGGTGAGCGGGGATGCCAATGGGCCAAATACCGCATGTTGCTGGTGGTGCATGGCCGAGGCTTTGCCGTGCATGATGGTGCCAGCACTGGCGACTGTGCCGCCGTAGGCTTCGACGATCGCTTGCTGACCTAGGCAAATCCCCAGCATTGGCACTTGGCCGCGCAGTTTTTCAATCAATTCGGGCATACAGCCAGCATCAGCCGGCGCGCCAGGGCCGGGCGAGAGCACCAGCAGTGGTTGGGGCAGGGTTCGAATGTGACGAGCAATCGCCTCAGCCTCTAAATGATTGCGGAACACCGTGACCGGGTAACCGAGTGCGCGAAATTGATCTACTAAGTTATAGGTAAAGGAGTCCATGTTATCGAGCAGGACGATGTCCATTGGCGGGGTACTCATGATTGGCCTCCTTGATGGGCGGTTTGAATCGCATGGATCACCGCTTGTGCTTTACCGCGGGTTTCGTCCGCCTCGGCTTGTGGGTCAGAATCAAACACTACACCCGCGCCGGCTTGCACGGTGGCAACGCCGTTTTCAACGTAGGCAGAGCGGATCACAATACAGGTATCCATCTCACCCGAACCGGTAAAATAGCCCACGGCCCCGCCATAACTACCGCGACGGCACTGTTCGGTGTCACGGATAAGTTGCATCGCGCGAAGCTTGGGCGCACCGGTAAGCGTGCCCATATTCATACAGGCTTGGTATGCATGCAGCGCGTCTAGATCGGGTTTCAGCTGACCCACCACCCGAGAAACTAAATGCATGACGTGGCTGTAGCGGTCGACTTTGAGCAAGTCGGCGACATGGCGGCTGCCGGGCGTGCTAATTCGCGCCACATCGTTGCGGGCCAAATCGACCAGCATCATGTGCTCGGCATTTTCTTTTTCATCATTACGCAGCTCAAGCTCAATGCGGCTATCCAAGTCGTGATCAATGTCTCCTTGGGCGGTTTTTCCCCGTCGGCGCGTACCGGCGATGGGATAAATCTCCACCTGATTAGTCGCTTGAGTATATTTGAGGGCGCTTTCCGGCGAGGCGCCAAACAAGCTAAATTGGCTATCGCGCAGATAAAACATATACGGGCTAGGGTTGCCACGCTTCAACGCTCGATAAGCATTGAGCGGCGAGGGACAGGCGAGGGTAAAGCGGCGCGATGGCACCACTTGAAACACATCTCCGGCAATGACGTGCTTTTTCAGCGCGTCAACTTGCTGACAAAAATCTGAATCGGAGACCGAAACCGCAACGCTGTGATCGGTCACCACGGGCGCTTCTGGAAGCGGCGCAGGCGATAAGCAGGCTTCTTTGATGCTCTGCAAGCGACGCGATAAATCCACATAGTGGACGCGAGCGTTATCACCCCCAAATAAGGTGCCTTGTAAGCGCGCTTGGCGGTGCTGGTGGTCAATTACTAGTAAGCTTTCCGCGACATAAAACAGGTAGTCGGGGCAGTGCTCGGTGCCGTCCACCGCTGGTAGCGTTTCAGTGCTGGCCACCAAATCATAGGCAAAAAGGCCACCGATAAAGAGCGCATCGTCCGGTTGATTATCCAACGCGATACTTTGTTTGATGACACGCAGGGCATCAAACACCGACGCTTGGCGCAGACGGGCGTCTTCATCCAATAGCGCACCATTGTCGTTAGGATGGTGGAACGTCAACGTCAGGGCGGGAAAGTCTCCATCGTTGGCATGTGCTACCTCACAGACGAGGGCTTTCAGCGCTGCGCTCTGGGCGATGCTCTCCAGCAAATGACTGCCATTATGAGTAAGCGCTTGTAAGGTGACGCGCTGCCCGCGGCATTCAATGCGCACGGCGGCATCGATCAGCATCAGGCTTTTAAGGTTGCGTTTGGAGTCAATCTCTGCCGACTCCAACAGCATGCTATAAGGCTTATCTTGGCACACGGCGGCATACAACTCGGTCGGGTCGGCCACATAAGGCACCGAGAGTTGGAGCGTATCGAGCTCGCCATGTTGGGGATCATGAGTGTTCACAGCTTTCTCCCTGCCGCTTGCACAAAGGGGGTAAGTTCTTGCATCAGCTGCGCGAACATATCGCCGGTTAACGCTTGGTGGCCGTCTGACAGTGCTTCGCTCGGGTTTAGGTGGCTTTCCACAATGATGCCATCCGCGCCCACGGCCGCAGCGGCGCGTGATAGTGGCGTCACTAGCTCTCGCACGCCGGTACCATGGCTTGGGTCGACCAACACAGGCAAATGGCTGCGCTGCTTCATCAAGGCCACGGCATTCAAATCCAAGGTGTTACGTGTGGCGGTTTCGTAAGTGCGAATACCGCGTTCACATAAAATCACATTGGGGTTACCTGCATCGACAATATATTCCGCCGCCAGCAAACATTCTTCGATAGTGGCGGAAAGCCCACGTTTTAACAAGACAGGTTTGCCGGTTTCGCCTACCGCTTTGAGTAAGCCATAGTTTTGCATGTTACGCGCGCCAATTTGCAAGCAATCGATGTACTCGCACACCGCGTCGACTTGGCTAATTTCCATTACTTCTGACACGGTTGGCATGCCGGTCAGGTCACTGGCTTGTTTGAGCAGTTTTAATCCTTCAACCCCCATGCCTTGGAAATCATAAGGGCTGGTGCGAGGTTTAAAGGCGCCGCCCCGTAACACACGTGCGCCGTGCGTTTTGACTCGCTCCGCCACGGATAGCAATTGAGACTCCGACTCCACCGAGCAGGGACCTGCCATGACCACGAAGTGTTGACCGCCTACAGGTACATTGCCGATATGCACCACGCTGTCATGCGGCTGTACATCGCGGCTCACGCGTTTGTACTTGGTTAGAATCGGTTTGACTTCCTCAACCAGAGGGTTGGCTTCAAAATGGCATTGTTGCAGCACACGTTCATCACCCAGCGCACCCAATACAATGCGTTCCACACCCGGCATATAAAGCGGTTTTAAACCGCATTGCTCGATTTGATTGAGGAGGACGTTGGCATCCTGCTCAGTGGCTTGRGGCTTAAGTACAATAATCATCAAATATCCTTTTAAACTATGGTTGCCGGTTACCGTGGCTGATTGCGTGGTGGCACGATAACGCGTGATGGCAAAACTAAGAGACAAAAACGCCCGCATCAGTGGCGGGCGTTGTGAATAAGGTAGCTGTTTATACAGCGCGTCACACCGCCCGTGAGGAGCCGTGCCACCAAATAAGCGCAACAGAGGTCATGGATGTCGCCAATACACTCATGGCCTGTGCGGCAGCTGGTGCAGTGTGAATCGAATGTGATCTAGACGCGGCGTTGAAATACATGCTGCGAGACTCCGTTGTGACTGTTACCCTTAGCGCCATATCGCTCCCCAAGACAGAGAAACGGTGCGCGTTAACTTGTGTACTAGTAAACTGATATTTTGCTTCTGTGTCAACGGGGAAATCGAAAAGAATGCAGAAAAAGTGCGGAATAAGCACACGATAGTAAAGAACAAAGATATTCACCGTGCTCGCTAAGCGCTGATTAACATGGCGCGTTCGCATTGACTGAGCCCCGTAGCGCGTACTCAGCCTCAGGCTGATAAGACACACACTGACAGTGCCAAGGCGCGAGCACATTAAGGAAACCCGATACATCATGATCATTGATTTACATAGCCATACCACTGCTTCCGACGGTCGCCTATCACCAAAAGATTTGGTGCAGCGCGCGGTCGAGCGTCGCGTGGGCGTGTTGGCGATTACCGACCACGACACCACCGCCGGGCTGGTGGAGGCGCAAGCAGAAATCGACCATCAAAACTTGCCCCTTACACTGGTCAACGGTATTGAGGTTTCAACCTTGTGGCAGAACTTTGATATCCACATTGTGGGATTAAATGTCGATCCCCAGCACCCGGCATTAACCGCATTGATTGCTGAACAAGCTGAGCGACGCCAACAACGGGCTGAGCTGATTGCTGAGCGGTTAGAGCGTTCGCATTACACAGGGGCGCTCGCGGGTGCGCGTGAACTGGCTGGCGATGCGCCGCTCACCCGAGCGCATTTTGCGCGCTGGTTGGTCGAGCAAGGCCACGCGAAAACCATGCAAGCCTGTTTTAAGCGCTTTTTAACCCGAGGGAACACCGGCTATGCACCACCGAACTGGTGCTCGATTGCAGAGGCCGTTGAAGCGATCCATGAGGCTGGGGGAAAAGCGGTGCTTGCTCATCCTGGCCGATACAAGCTCAAAGCCAAGTGGCTGAAACGATTACTGGCCGCGTTTTCTGAAGCCAATGGCGATGCTATTGAAGTCGCTCTTCCTCAGCAGTCGCAACAAGAGCGTCGTTTGCTGGCCGATTACGCGCGAGATTATGGATTGTTGGCCTCGCTGGGATCGGATTTTCATTATCCCTCTCCGTGGACAGAGCTGGGCCGCAATTTATGGCTACCCAAAGACAGTCAGCCGGTTTGGCATGACTGGACATGGTTAGACGCGGCTGAACAAAAATGGCAATCAGTAAATCAACTAGATAGCGACAAGCCAGACGCGTTACAATAGACCTATAAGAAGGATTATCCGGCGCGCTAGCCACCAACGCTGGATCGCGGTTGAGCATCCTAGTGTGGCGGAGCTAAAGCAGGAGGAACCATGAGTCAGTTTTTTTACGTCCACCCAGAGAACCCGCAAGCGCGGTTGATTAATCAAGCGGTGGCGATTATCCGAAATGGTGGGGTGATTATTTATCCTACCGATTCGGGCTACGCATTAGGCTGCCAACTAGAAAATAAACAGGCGCTAGAACGCATTTGCCGGATTCGTGATCTCGACAAAGACCATAACTTTACGTTGCTATGTCGTGATTTATCCGAGTTATCGCTTTATGCTCGGGTGGATAATACCGCGTTTCGCTTGATTCGAAATAACACCCCCGGTGCTTACACCTTCATTTTGAAGGCGACGAAAGAAGTGCCGCGCCGATTAATGAACCCGAAGCGTAAGACCATTGGCATTCGCGTACCGGATAACCGTATCGCGCTTGATTTACTCGAGGCGCTGGGCGAACCCTTGATGTCGACGTCATTGATTTTGCCGGGCAATGATTTTACCGAATCCGATCCTGAGGAGATTCGCGATCATTTAGAGCACAGTGTGGATTTGATTATGCACGGTGGCGTATTGGGTGAGCACCCCACCACAGTGGTTGATTTTAGTGAAGGCAACCCAGAAATTCGCCGCCACGGCGGTGGTGATCCACAACCATTTGAATAAAAAATGAACCAAGTGTCACCATGAGCCGTAATGACTCATACAATGCGATTGCATTGTGACAATGTGCTAGTTCTGATGTTGTGTCAGCGACATGTTGACCTTCCATTCCCGCCCAGCCGCCTTGCTGGGCTTTTTTTATTTTAAAAAGTCAGAGCCAGCCGAAACTGTTTCTCTATCCCTTGGGTTCTTGGTATTATTCGCCTCCTGGTGACGAAACCCGTCAGCAAACCAATTAATGCCAACCGTGACAGTAATGACGCCTGTGAAGGCGACAGTAAGGTAAGACAAACATGAGCGAAAAATTGCAGAAGGTGCTAGCGCGTGCTGGCGTAGGTTCACGTCGTGAGATGGAAAGCTATATCCAATCAGGGCGTGTGAGTGTGAACGGTGTGGTTGCCAAGCTTGGCGATCGTCTTGATGATCCGAGCGCGCTGGTGCGTGTAGACGGTCATCCTGTTCAACTAAGTGCGCCTTCTGAGTCTGTGTGTCGAGTCCTCGCATACAACAAACCGGAAGGCGAATTGTGTACGCGTAGCGATCCAGAAGGTCGTCGTACTGTCTTTGATCGTCTTCCCAAGCTAAGAGACGCCCGTTGGGTTGCTGTCGGTCGTCTGGATGCAAACACATCAGGCTTGTTGCTATTTACCACTGATGGTGAATTAGCAAACCGATTAATGCATCCAAGCCGCCAAGTGCAGCGTGAATACATGGTACGTGTATTCGGTGAGGTGAACGAAGACATGGTGCGTAATCTTGTCTCTGGTGTTGAGCTAGAAGACGGCGTAGCGCGTTTTGAGGACGTTGTTTACGCCGGCGGCGAAGGCATGAATCATACCTTCTATGTGGTGATCACCGAGGGACGCAACCGTGAGGTGCGCCGTTTGTGGGAAACCCAAGGGGTGACGGTGAGCCGTCTGAAGCGTGTTCGTTATGGCGATATCTATCTCGAGAAAGACTTGCCACGTGGTGGCTGGCGCGAGATGGAGTTAAAAGAAGTGAACTACTTGCGAGAAATGGTTGAAATGAAACCAGAATCGCAAACAGTGATCACCCCAGAGGATCAGAAGCGCAAAAAATCACGCCAGAAAATTCGCCGTGCTGTTCGCCGCTATGAAGAACGTATTGATTCTGATAGCAAACCGAAAAAAGCGCGCCAAGCGCGTCGTGGTAACGCACCCGCTGGTGGGCCGAAAGGCAGTGGACCTAAGCCTAAACAAGGCAACCCTCGAGCAGGCGCGCCGCGTGGCAAAGGCAAACCGCGCACCCGCAAATAACGTTTATAAAGCGGCATTTAAAAAAGCGTTAGCTAGAGCCCGGCACCTGCCGGGTTTTTTATGCGCTGTTTCACCCTTCTTCAACCTGCATTGCCTCTCATTCTATTTTCATTCACATGATAACGATTCTTGTTTGTGATAATGTGCTACTTATTGTTTTGTTAGTAAATGGATGTGATGAAAGCGGCCGAGCAGCACACCGCCACGCGTTTTAATCGAATCGAACGTGTGTTGGCGTATATTCATGCCAACCTTGACCAACCCTTAAATGTGGCAGACCTAGCTGCGTTAAGTTGCTGGTCACGTTGGCAGTTGCAGCGAGTTTTTTCGGAACAAACTGGGGTCAACGTTGCGCACTACGTACGAGAGCTAAAACTCGGGCAAGCGGCGCAACAGCTTGTCATGGGTCAAAGCCGTGTTATTGATATTGCGTTGATGTATGGCTTTGGCTCTGAGGCAAGCTTCTCGCGTGCATTTCGGCAGTATTTTGGTATGACCCCGCGTCACTATCGGCAGCGCGGCGTGATGGATGGTATTCGCACACCGATGCATATTGCTAGTCTGACAACCTCTCAACCATCTTGGCTGTCTGTGCATATTAAAACGCGAGAGCCGATGTACTTAGTAGGCCAGCTTGGCTACATTCGAGGATTATTTTCATCACAGCCCGACTTTACCCATGTCGTGCCTGAGCTTTGGCAACACGTTCATCAGTCATCATGGTATGCCGGTGAGTGTGAGAGTACTGGCGCGATTAACGTTACCCAAGCGGAGACACTGGGGGAGCCTTTACCCTATTTAGCTGGTCAAATCACAATGCATCCGCCTGAAGACAATGCGATCACTCACTGGGCAATCCCTGCCACAACCTATGCGGTGATCACACATACTGGCCCAGTGAGTGCATTGCCGGAAACGCTTAAGGCTTTTATCTACCATTGGCTGCCTCAATCTGGCTACACATGTACCGACGGGGTTGAGCTAGAGGTTTATCCTCCACACTATCAGCCTGCCGATCAGCACGCTGTGATGCACTATTGGGTGCCGCTCGATACCACACACCTTGCACCAAATTGAACAGTTTTTATCAGTCCCGTCCTTACAATGCGAATGATTTTGTTTTCTATTTAAGTTGTTTGAGTTGTAAGAAGGACGTTTTAATGCAGGCACCAACATCTCGCGTATTCGCCAATGGTTGGCGACGCTCGCCGTTAGCACTTGTTATCATGGGGACACTTACCAGTGCGTTGGCCCATGCTGAGAATGAACAGAGTGATATTGAAACCATTCACGTGCTGGGCGATACCTACCGAAATACCGCCACTAAAACCGTGCTAGCCCCTGAAGAGACACCGCAGGCAATAACGGTGATTGATAGCGACACCATCGAGCAGCGCCAAGCCAGTTCATTAAGTGAAGTGGTGCGCTACACCCCCGGCGTTAATACGGAGTTGCGAGGTGGGGCAGTGACGCGCCTCGATTTGTTTAATATTCGGGGCTTTATTAACTATCAAAACTTCTTTGATGGTCTCGCAGTGCCTTACAACACGTGGAATTTGCAGCCGCAAATCGATCCGATTGCCATCGAACAAGTCGAAGTTTTTAAAGGGCCGACGTCGGTGTTATACGGGAATATTCCACCGGGTGGCATGGTGAATATGATTGCGAAGACGCCGCAACAGCAAGCTGCACATCGCGTGGCGGTGAGTACCGATTCGGACGCGTTGCGTGAGGTGTCGGTCGACAGTACGGGCGCAATATCAGATACCTCACTGGCTTATCGAATGGTGGCACTGGCTCGGCAAAAAGACGGTCAGGCGGGTGACTCGGAAGAAGAGCGGTATGTGGTTGCCCCATCGCTAGATTGGCGGGTATCGCCAGATACCTTGGTGAACGTTAACCTTTATTACCAAGCAGATCCGGCGGCGGGAATCTATACTTCATTACCCGCTAAAGGCTCGGTATTGCATAGTGACACAGGCCGTTTATCGAGCGACAGCTTCTCCGGTGATAACCATTGGAACACCTACGACCGAGAATTCTTGATGCTCGGGTACAAGGTGCAGCATCAGCTTTCTGCCGATTGGTCAGTACTTCATACCGCACGCTACACGGATGCAGATTTGCTGCAAAAAAACATGTATCACCAGAAGAGTAGCGATGGTCAGCACTACCCGCGCAATGCCTATCTTACCGACGAATCTATGACGTCTTGGGTTGTCGACACCCAGCTATCAGGAGATTTACGTTGGGGGAAAGCGCAACATTACACCTTATTGGGGCTCGATTATCAGAATATGTCTTCTGATGTTAGCTATGACGACACGCTAGCGGGTGTCGTGCCGGATATTGATATTTTTCACCCCAATAACCATCAGATTGACCCAAGCGCCTTGACCTTTGTTTATCAAGATCAGCACGATATCGAGGTGGCGCAGACGGGCATCTATGCTCAAGATCAAATCCTTTGGAAACAATGGGTTTTGCTTGCCGGTGCGCGGTACGATGAATATGAGTTAAAAGATGACCAACGCACCCTGTATGCAGGTACACCCAGTGGATCCGATAAAACGATTCGCCACTACAATTTAGCATTTCGTGCTGGGGCAATGTATCAATTCAACAACGGTATATCGCCTTATCTCAGCTATTCAGAAAGTTTTGAACCCACGGATATGGATAACCGCGGTAACGTATTTGATCCATCCACGGGTAAACAATGGGAAGCGGGGCTTAAATATCTTTCACTAGATGGCACGACGGGATTCAATCTGGCGCTGTTTGAGCTCAAAAAACAGGATGCCTTGGTCAACGATCCCAACGACTCCTATGCGAAAATTCAAACCGGTGAAATTCGATCTCGTGGGATAGAAATCTCTCTCGATCACGCGCTGAGTGTGGACACAGACGTGTCACTGACGTACGGCTACATGGATATGGAAATTACGGACGATCCTAATCTTGAGGGAAAAACGCCTGTTTGGGTGCCAGAGCAAACTGCCAGTGCATGGCTGAATCATCAAGTCAGTGCGGGGACACGAATCAGTGTTGGTGCGCGTTATGTTGGTGAGTCACAGGGTAACGCCAACAATACCTTTACCGTGCCGGATTATACGGTGTTTGACACCGCGATTCGCTATGACTTATCGCAGCTTTCCTCGTCSCTTTCGGGGGCAAAAGTGTCGCTATCTGCAACGAACTTGTTCGATAAGACCACATATAGCTGTTTTGATGAGTTGAACTGTTGGTATGGCGATGAGCGAAATATCAAGGCCAAGCTCAGCGTCGATTTTTAACCAGTGAAATACGAAAAGCGCCCCAGTTTTGGGGCGCTATCGATTAGCGTTTTGGTTGCGCATCAATACACTGACCGTGCTCGTTAATACCTTCTGGCGCCATCAGGTAAATATACAGCGGCATAATATCGAGTGGGGTTTTCAATGTTTGTGGATCCTCGCCGGGGAACGCGCTGGCGCGCATACTGGTGCGGGTGCCGCCCGGGTTGATGGCATTGACACGGACCTTGGTGTCAGACATCTCATCCGCCAGTACTTGCATCATACCTTCGGTCGCAAACTTAGATATCGCATAACTGCCCCAATAAGCACGACCTTGGTGGCCTACCGTTGATGTGGTAAATACAATGCGTGCGTCATCCGACTTCTTCAGCAACGGGAGTAGGGCTTGTGTCATTAGCATGGTCGCTTTGACATTCACCTGCATGACATCATCGTGCGACTTCTCATCAATTTGGTCAAAAGGGCTGAGTACGCCAAGTAGCCCCGCGTTATGCAATACGCCATCTAAGCGACCAAACTGTTGCTCGATGGTATCGGCCATATCCATGTAATGCTGACGCGTAGCGCCGAGCATATCCAATGGGATAATGGCTGGCTGTGGCGCGCCCATCGCATCAATCTCATCGTATACGGCTTCAAGCTTTTTCACAGTACGGCCCAGCAAAATAACCGTTGCGCCTTTTTCGGCGTAACTTAATGCGGCTTGACGGCCAATACCTGCGCCTGCACCGGTCACTAAAATGACGCGACCTGCTAGGGCATTTGAGGTAACTTGATATTCCACGATACAAATCCTTATTTATTGTTAAACGTAGATTATTGTAAGGTTGCGGGTGATGTGTGACAACCAAGCGCGTGATGCGCTGTATTAAGGCATTGCCACCAAAGCGAGACAAAGAGGATACAACATTGGAATTTATTGCGGATTATGGGCTGTTTTTGGCCAAAGTCATCACCTTTTTAGTGGCTGCAGTGGTACTGGTTGCCCTGGTTCGTGCCGCGAACGACAAGGGTGGACAAAAGGGGAGCCTGAAGATCACCGATCTGACCGAGAGCTTTAAGCATCATCGTGAAGCACTGGAACACCACCTTTACAATGAGGCTGAGCTAAAGGCGCGTGATAAGGCAGAGAAAAAAGCCAAGAAGGCGGAAAAGAAAGCCCAAAAAGCCGCGGCGAAGAAAGACAGCGAGCACAACCCGTCACGTGAGCCGCGATTGTTTGTACTGACCTTTAAGGGCAGTATCGATGCCCGAGAAGTGGAAGGGTTACGAGAAGAAATTTCTGCCATTCTCGCGGTGGCGACAGCTGACGATGAAGTGTTAGTGCGTCTAGAAAGTGGCGGTGGCATGGTGCATGGCTATGGTCTTGCCGCTTCGCAGTTAGCAAGAATTCGGAAAGCGGGCGTGCGTTTGACCATTTCGGTCGATAAAGTCGCCGCCAGCGGTGGCTATATGATGGCGTGTGTGGCGGATAAAATCATTGCAGCACCGTTTGCCATCATCGGGTCAATTGGTGTGATTGCGCAATTACCAAACTTTAATAAGTTACTGAAGAAGAACGATATCGAGTTTGAGCAACTGACCGCCGGTGAATTTAAGCGCACCCTGACGATGTTTGGTGAAAACACGGATAAAGCACGTGAAAAATTCCAAACCGAGTTAGAAGAAACCCATGACCTTTTCAAAGGGTTTATTACTGAGCATCGTCCGACATTAAATGTGGATGCCGTGGCAACGGGTGAGCATTGGTTCGGTAATCAAGCCATTGATTTGGGTCTTATCGATGCGGTGAGCACTAGCGATGAATATTTATTTGAGGCGGCAAACAGCGAGCGTCATGTCCTTGCTGTGAGCTATCATCAGCGTAAAAACATCGCAGAAAAGCTTGCAGGCGCCTCAGCAGAGGTTGCTGATCGCGTGCTACTTAAATGGATCAGCCGCGGCCAGCGTCCCTTGATTTAACGGTTGTTTGGCAGCACACCATCACGTTTCACCGTGATGGTGTGGTTTCAACCGCGGAGTGAGCAAAATCTTGGCTATGATTGGAGTCAAACACACAAATATTGTGAGCCAAGCCAAAAATTATCGTTTCTGTTTGGCTATTTATCGGGTCGCAATGGTAATGATTAGCGCGTTTTTTCCCGAACCTGTCTTAAAAAGATGGACCACAATAAATGATCACAATTAACTAACAATTGTGGAAGGGACAAGCAATCAGCGTGTTTTACTGCGAATTTAGTTGATATTCGGTCAGACTCGCTCAATATTGTAAAACAGAAAGCGTCTTACTCACTATCATGAGTTTGCAACGCAACGAATTATCGACAGTTTTTAGCGCAAAGGGCGTACATTAGGTCATTATGGGCAAATCTCTCGTCATCGTGGAGTCCCCAGCAAAGGCGAAAACGATCAACAAATACCTCGGCAAAGACTTTATCGTGAAGTCGAGTGTCGGGCATGTTCGTGACCTGCCAACTGGTTCGACGCAGGGCGGCAAAAAAGCCGCTCCAGTGTCAACGAAAGGGCTCAGCGCCGAAGAAAAAGCGCGAATTAAGAAAGAAAAAGAAAAGAAGGCGCTCATCAACAAGATGGGCGTCGATCCTTACAATGGTTGGCAAGCGAAATACCAAGTCCTGCCGGGTAAGGAGAAAGTGGTTGCCGAACTCAAGCAGCTAGCGGAAAAAGCGGATCACGTTTACCTCGCAACGGATTTGGACCGCGAAGGGGAAGCCATTGCTTGGCACCTGCGGGAACTGATCGGTGGCGACCATGATCGCTTCAAACGCGTGGTGTTTAACGAAATCACCAAAAATGCGATTACACAAGCCTTTGAAACACCGGGCGATGTTAATATTGATGGCGTCAATGCGCAGCAAGCCCGCCGTTTCCTCGACCGCGTCGTCGGGTTTATGGTCTCGCCGTTGCTGTGGAAAAAAGTTGCGCGTGGCCTATCGGCGGGTCGTGTTCAGTCGGTGGCGGTAAAACTGCTGGTTGAACGCGAGCATGAGATTAAAGCCTTTATTCCAGAGGAATTCTGGGATGTGCATGCGGATACCCTAACGCCGAACGCACAGGCACTTCGTTTGCTGGTTGCACAACAAAACGGCAAGGCGTTCAAGCCGAAGAACAAAGATCAGGCCATGGCGGCGGTGTCGGCGCTTGAGCATGCAAGCTTTGTGGTACGCGATCGCGAAGATCGTCCGTCGACCAGCAAACCGTCTGCGCCTTATATCACCTCGACATTGCAGCAGGCGGCCAGTACTCGCTTGGGCTTTGGGGTGAAAAAGACCATGATGCTGGCTCAGCGTTTGTATGAAGCCGGTTACATCACCTACATGCGTACCGACTCGACCAACCTCAGCAAAGAAGCGGTGGAAGCGGCCCGTGGCCACATTGCGAGTGAATATGGCGAGCAATACTTGCCAGAGTCTCCCATTGTGTATGGTGCGAAGGCGAATGCACAGGAAGCGCACGAAGCGATTCGTCCCTCTGACGTGGGTGTGAGCGCGAGTGATCTACAAGGCATGGACCCAGACGCTCATCGTCTGTATGACTTGATTTGGCGCCAGTTTGTTGCCTGTCAAATGATGCCCGCGAAGTATGATTCAACCACACTGACCGTCGCAGCCGGTGATTTCTCGCTGAAAGCGAAAGGACGCACGCTGCGCTTTGATGGTTGGACACGCGTTCAACGCCCATCGGGCAAGAACGAGGACCAAACCTTACCGGCTGTCGATGTGGGTGAAACCCTCAAGTTAGAGCAGCTTGATCCTAAGCAGCACTTTACCAAGCCACCGGCACGCTTTACTGAGGCCGCACTGGTAAAAGAGCTTGAAAAGCGGGGGATCGGTCGACCATCGACCTATGCGTCTATCATTTCCACCATTCAAGACCGCGGGTATGTGCGGGTTGAAAACCGTCGCTTTTATGCTGAGAAAATGGGCGAAATTGTGACGGATCGACTCAACCATAGCTTCGCTGATCTGATGGATTATGACTTTACCGCGCGGATGGAAGCGTCGTTAGACAAAATTGCCGTCGGTGATATCGATTGGAAAGCGGTGCTCGATAACTTCTTTGCCGACTTTACCTCGGAGCTGGAAACCGCAGAGCAAGACGAAGACGACGGTGGTATGAAGCCCAACTACATGGTGATGACAGATATCGACTGTCCAACCTGTGGCCGTAAAATGGGTATTCGTACCGCGTCGACAGGGGTATTCCTTGGTTGTTCGGGCTATGCGTTACCACCGAAAGAGCGTTGTAAAACCACCATCAACCTGATGGATGAAGATGGTATTGTCAACGTGCTTGAGGAAGACGTTGAAACGGCCGATCTTCGGGCGATGAAGCGTTGTCCGATTTGCGAAACCGCCATGGATTCTTACCTGATCGACCAGCACCGAAAACTGCACGTTTGTGGTAATAACCCAAGCTGTGAAGGTTATGTGGTCGAAAAAGGTGAATTCAAGCCAAAAGGCTACGATGGCCCGGTCGTTGAGTGCGACAAGTGTGGTAGCGACATGGTGCTGAAAAATGGTCGTTTCGGTAAATACATGGGATGTACCAACGAGGAATGTAAGAACACGCGTAAGATCCTCAAAAATGGTGAGATTGCTCCACCGAAAGAAGATCCAGTGCATTTCCCCGAGTTGCCGTGTGAAAACTCGGACGCGTATTTCGTGTTGCGTGATGGCGCATCGGGCCTATTTATGGCCGCGAGTAACTTCCCGAAATCTCGTGAAACGCGCGCACCTTTGGTTGAAGAACTTCACCGCTTTAAAGACCGTATTTCTGATAAGTTCAAATACTTAGCAGATGCGCCACAGGAAGATCCGGAAGGACGTCCGACAGTGGTTCGCTTTGCGCGCAAAACGAAAGAAAACTATGTGCGCAGTGAAGAAGACGGAAAACCGACAGGTTGGTCAGCGTTCTTTGTTGATGGTCAGTGGGAAGTCACCGACAAACGTAAGAAAAAAGCCAAGGCTGACTAAGCCGAAGCGCTTGTGATTCAAACCCGCCAGTACGGCGGGTTTTTTCGTTGTAGGCACGAGTGAACCTTTGCTTGATCCGCCCCAATATCTTCTCGATACCAATTGCTAAAATGCCGCCTTTCATTTCATCTCTGAGGCCACATGGAGCTTCATCAATTAGTCAATACACTGGGCCAAGACTTAAAATACCGTTATGGCGAACGTGTTCATAAGCTCACATTGCATGGCGGTTTTAGCTGCCCCAATCGTGATGGCACACTTGGGCGAGGCGGGTGCACATTTTGCAATGTGGCTTCGTTTGCCGATGAGCAGGCTCAGCATGGCTCGGTAAGCCAGCAATTGCAGCAACGGGCTAAAGAAGTTGATCGCGCTCGACGCTACCTTGCCTATTTTCAGGCCTATACCAGCACTTACGACGAAGTCACACGCTTAAAAGCCTTGTACGAGCAAGCACTCGCGCGGGAAAACATGGTGGGGCTTTGTGTCGGTACACGCCCTGATTGTGTGCCACAGGCCGTATTGGCGTTGTTGGCAGACTATCACCAACAAGGGTTTGAGGTTTGGTTAGAGCTTGGCTTACAAACCGCTCACGATAAAACCCTAAAGCGTATTAATCGCGGCCATGATGTTGCCGTCTATGAAGCTGTTACCCAGCAGGCGCGCGCGTTGGGGATAAAAGTCTGTACCCACTTGATTGTGGGCTTACCGGGCGAAGACTTGGCGACACACCAGCAAACCATTGATCGGGTCGTGGGTGTCGGGACGGATGGGATTAAGCTCCACCCATTGCATATTGTTGAAGGCAGCACCATGGCGAAGGCGTGGCGRGCAGGGCGTCAGTTTGCGATGTCTTTGGAAGACTATGTACGCAGCGCGACCATGATGATCCAGCGAACTCCGCCAGAGGTGGTATATCATCGTGTGTCTGCCAGTGCCCGTCCACCCACATTGCTGGCCCCTTTATGGTGCGAGAACCGCTGGCTCGCGATGACGGAAATCGCGAACCAGCTGGACAGATCAGGCGCGCAAGGCGCAGCACTCGGCCGGCCATTTATGCCTCGTTAGCGTGATGCCGATTGGGGAGTAAACGCGTCGCAAGACGGCGAAAAAGGTGGCCAATGTCTTGTAAAATAAGATACAAGCATGGGACCAAGAATAGTGTCAGCAGGGTTGCAAACATCACCGCAAAACCGAGTGCGACCGCCATGGGGATCACAAACCGTGCCTGCAGGCTGGTTTCAAACATGATGGGGAGTACCCCTGCAAAGGTGGTGATGGAGGTGAGCGTGATGGCACGAAAACGCGCACAACCGGCGTCTATCACCGCTTGTTTGATGGCAACCCCCGCTTCTCGCGCACGATTGATGTAATCCGTCATCACCAAGGAGTCATTCACCACCACACCTGCAGCTGCGATCAGACCAAATGTCGACATCAAGCTCAGATCGATATCAAACCAATAGTGCCCCCAGATGGCGCCGGTTAGGCTAAAGGGGATCACGGACATAATGATCAACGGCTGCGTGTAGCTTTTTAGCGGTACTGCGAGCAGGGCATACACCACAATCATCCCTGCAATAAAGAATAAAATTTGCWCGTTTTGCTGGGCTTGCTGTTCTTCTATTGAGCCGCTGAGCTCGGTGGTGACATCGGGATAACGCGCCAGAATTTCGGGAATGATGTCTTGATCGATGGTGTTGATAATTGCGCTAGGCTCCACTTGTTCTTCGTCGATCGCGCCATATACATACACGGTACGGAACCCAGCCTCTCGTCGTAAACTGTTCACGCCCGGCTGTTGTTTTAGCTCCACGACATCTCCCAACATCACTTGTTGGCCTGATGGCGTGGTGATGATGGCATAACGCAGAGATGAGAAGGCTTCACGGGTGAGTTTGGGGTAACGCACCATCACTTTCACCTCTTCGCCGTCGCGGATCATTCGTTGCGCTTCGCCGCCATAAAAGCTCCCTCCTACTTGCATGGCAATGGTAGTGAGATCGAGCCCGAGATCATAAGCGATGGGTGTAAGTGAGATGAGTACCTCTTGACTCCCTGAATCAATTGATGAGGAGATATCATAAAGACCGGGCTGCTGATTAAGTCGAGACATCAGTGCACGCCCCGCTTGATTCAAGGTAGTGATATCGGGTCCGAACAGGAGGTAGCCAAACTCGTCGCCGTCTTCACCGCCATTAACGTCATCCTGAATCGTGAGTGTTTTCACACCGGGAATATCTGGCATTGCTTCGCGCCAACGACGAGACAGCTCAAAGGTGGTGAAAGGACGAACGTCGTCATCGACCAAGGGGATCACCAACTCGCCAGATGTGCGTCCATCGTTAAATACGAGGGTATCTTTGATGATGTGTTGCCCGGTTTCCAACGCGATTTGGTCATCAACGCGATATACCATGCTCTCAATCGCTTTGAGGGCGTCAATGGTTTGTTCACTGGACGCATTGTTATTCATGGTCAGATTGATGCTGGGAAAGTCATGCGGGACTTTAGGTGTTGGCACCATACGCACATGGTTCGCAGTAACCAGACCAATCGCAATCGCCAGCAGGGTGATGAAGGTGGCAAGCACCGACCAGCGCCAATGCACGCAGAATGTGACTGCTCGTTGGTAGGGGCCACGGATAAAACGTTGGAACTGTTGGTTGAATCGCTCCCTCACACTGTGGTGCTTGGGGGGCGTAAAATGGGTGTGTGCAAGGTGAGCCGGTAAAATCAGCTTAGATTCAATTAAGCTAAACACCAGACACAACATAACGATCGATGCGATACCGAAGAAAAAGGCGCGCTCTGGGCCGCTGGACATGATAAAGGGAGCGAACACCGCAATGGTGGTGAGTACGCCGAATGTGGCGGGTGTCGCGACGCGTTGTGCCCCTTTAACCACGTTATCCACGCCACCGCCGACTTTTTCAACTTGGGTGTAGACACTTTCACCGATCACAATGGCATCGTCGACAACAATCCCCAACACCATAATAAATGCGAAAAGCGAGACAATATTGATGCTCACGCCAATCAATGGCATTAACATCACGGCACCTAAAAAGCACACTGGTAGGCCAATCATTACCCACATCGCGAGCTTGAAACGCAAGAAAATGGTAAGCAATAGTGCAACCAACACCGCCCCTTGAAGCAGGTTTTTAAGCATCATATCGAGGCGAGCGTTTAAGTAGTAGGTCATATCAACGACCGACTTAAGCTTTAACCCTGACGGTAAGGTCTGGTTTTTGGCGTCAATGTACTGGTTCACCGCGTCGGCGACCGTCACCATATTTTCGGATGCGGTCGCTTGTACATTTAAGAAAATGGCATTTTGCCCTGAGTATTTAAAATACAGCTCGCCTTCGGTGAAGCCATCTTTAATAGTGGCAATATCTTGAAGTAGTAAACGGCTGCCATTGGGACCAATTTTGATCGGAATCGAGCGGAATTCATCACCGCGATAACGTTGGTTTTCAACCCGAATGGAGATCATGCCATTGTTGGTGCGAACTTCACCCGCAGAGAAATTCGCAGAATAACGTGCGATGGCATTACTGACCTGATTCAAGGTGAGATTGTATTTCTGTAGTACCTGTGGAGGGACTTCAATCGCAATTTCATAGGTAGGAGCGCTGAGTTCAACCAGTGTTACGTCTTCAAGTTGGAGCAGTTCATCTTCAATTTTCTGCGCCACAGGCTTAAGCTCGGTGAGGGGTTTATCTCCTACCACCGCCATGCTTATTACGGTTTGTCGAAACTCAACTTGCGCGACAGTCAGTGGTTCCATATTGCCGGGTAAGTTTGATAGGGCATCGACTTTTTGTTTGACTCTATCAAGGACAAGGTTGAGATCTTCGCCGACATCGACTTCAATCGCGACGCGGCCATAGCCTCGTCTTGCCGTAGAAACCACAGACTCAATGCCACTGACATCTTTGATGGCTTCCTCCACTTTGACCAAGATACTTTCTTCAACTTCTTGTGGTGAGGCGCCAGGGTAGTCGGCGGTGATATGGATATAATTGATTTCAATGTTGGGGAACATCTGACGCTGGATAAAAAAGTAGCTAGCGACCCCCATCACAATAATAAAAATCATGATCAGGTTGGCTGCGACCGGGTTATGGGCAAAGTAGGCGATCAGGCCACGTGATTGTGTCGTGTCACTCATCATTGGCCTCCGCGACTTGAGAGGCGAGGCGTACCGTCATTCCCTTTTCTGGAAATTCCGGTAGGGTGAGGACCAGCCTGTCGTTCGGCTCTAGACCTTGGTCGGCAAACATAAATTCGCCTTCCGTGCGGACGACTCGTATCGTCCGTGGCATCAGTTCATTGTTATCGTTTACCACCCAAACTTGTCGATTCTGGATTAACTCCTGAGGCAATTTAAAAACGTTACTCAGTGTGGTGCCCGTAAACGTGACTTCGACATAACTGCCAAACGGAAGAGGCATTGCGTCGCTATTGATCCCATAAGGGTCATCAAGCCTTACAACCACTTGCATCATTCGGGTGCGCTTTTCAACCACCCCTAAATCTCTAACGACCTTTCCTTGCCGAGAAACGGGTTGCGCACTGTTACGTGTAATAGTGGCCCCGATATCAGCCAACTGCGTCGGCAGAAAAGCACTGTCAAAGCCGGGAATGGGGAGATGAATCTCCGCTGATTCAATAT
>NZ_MUFL01000038.1:0-30779 GCF_001995355.1 Salinivibrio sp. PR919
GTTATCCACAATGGTAGGGAGGGGGTAAAACTATTAAATGTTATCCACAATGGTAGGGAGGGGGTAAAACTATTAAATGGATAACTAAAGGAAGATCACTGGGTTATTCCTTAGTTATCCACAGATTAAATGGTTAAACAATGCTCACTTGATTTTGTGGATCAAGGGTTCCCACTCGGTAAACCAACGTTCCGCTTCATCCTCAGGGACCGGATGCGCTTGAATATCAATATCGACCCGTTCCCCGACTTTGACGGCGCCAAGGTCTTGTAACAAGGCATCCGCCTTCATGCCGGCCTCGCAGAAGGTGTCATAGCTTGAATCTCCAATGCCGACCACACCGTAATGGAGATCGCGCAACAGTGGCCGCTCGCTCATTAACTGCTCCATCAGAGGCGCGATGCTATCTGGAAAGTCGCCAGCCCCATGGGTGGACGTGACGATCAACAATGTACTGGCGCTCAGTACATCATCGAGGATCCCTTCATTGACCACGTGGGCCTGATGGCCTTTTGCTTGTAGGAGATCGGCAAGGTGATCACCGACATATTCTGCACCACCGAGCGTACTGCCGGTGATAATGGTTACATTTGCCATACTGTCCTCATTATTCACGATTATCGCGACTAGTATTTCGGCAGTTGGGTTCAGAGTCAATCGATGAAGGTGTAGCAAAATCAGGGGCGTTGCTGGGTTGGCAAACAATTTGATTGCCCCCTGCGAATTTGGCGTCCGTCATCGCTCGAGTGGCTTGATCAATCAAGGGAATAGCGTGGATTTTGCCTTCCATTTGTTGCACCAAACCAATCGATACGGTGAGCGCATAAGCGCCGCCAGCAAAGGTAAAAGGCGTTTCCGCAATAGCTTGTCGGCACTGAGCGGCACAATGGGGGGCGGCTAAGCAGGCTTGGCCTGCCAACATAACCAAAAATTGATCGGCATGTGTGCGGCTGATGATAGCGTCATGCGGTAGGTGGCGGATAAGAAGTTGGGCGGTAAATTGAAGGAGCTGATCACCTGTATCACGGCCATATCGCCAATTAAGAGATTGAAAACCATCGAGATTGATGCACAGGATAGCCAGCGGATTGTCAGCGGTTGCGCGACCGTGCTGCCCGACACATTGGTAGAAATAGCTGGCGCTCCACGTTTGGGTAAGGGCATCGCGCTGAATTTGCTGACGGGCTTGGCGGTTGATGGCGTATAAATCGAACAAGTAAAAGTCCATTAACACCACGGACAGCGCAACAAACACCAACACCACACTTAAATAGAGGGTCTGTGCGTGGAGGCTAGAGAGATAAACTAACGGCGTGGGGGCGGGAAGCACTTGCGCGGCGAACATCAACGCGATGGCGCCTAAGGCCAGTCCGTAGCGCGCAAAGCGCTCTGTGGGTTCAAAGACTAAAACTACCACAGTCGGTACCACCAGCAGTAACAATTCGTTTTGGCTATTTGTATCCAGTACCCAGTAAGACATCACAAACTGTTGGGCAAAGAACACCCCAAATAGCCAATAGCGCGCAATCGACCAATGACCCGCTGCCATTATCCCCCATACGCCCGCATACAGGCCTGCATAGAGGAGGTTGTGCCACGCGGCGATAGCGCTTTGAAAGGCAAACCAATAGAGCGCGGAGAAGATAAGTGTGCCGAGCACACAAATAAGCCCTAACAGATTGATCATTCTAATCTGATGGCGCATGAGTTGATTTTGAGGGGTTAAACCGATCGATAAGATCGGATTTAAGGACGAGAGCATTTCACCTCCAGCTAGACGCACTATTAACGTAGCAGATCATGGTGAAAACTGTGGGGATAAGTCAGGATCTTACTCTGAGGATAACCGCGATCAGCGCCGCCAGAATAAGGGATCCTCGCAGTAAGGATCCCTTGAAGGAGCTGGGGATAATTATTTTCCGATACAGAACGAGGAGAAAATTTTGCCCAGCAAATCGTCAGCCGTGAACTCACCGGTAATGGTATTGAGGTGTTGTTGGGTTAAGCGTAATTCCTCGGCAAGGATTTCGCCTGCCATATAGCCTTCTAGCTGCGCTTGGCCGATGTCGAGGTGGTGTGCGGCGTTGGCGAGCGCATCCAGATGACGACGACGTGCCATAAAACTGCCTTCGCTGCCTCCAGCATAGCCCATACAGGCTTTTAGATGCTGGCGTAAGGCATCAACGCCTTCTCCGGTTTTGGCACTCAAGCGGATTAGCGCAGGCTCACTGACTGCACATAAACCGAGTGGTTCTTCAGTAATATCGGCTTTGTTGCGGATCACCGTCATCCCCATGCCTTCGGGTAAGCGAGAGACAAATTCTGGCCAAATTTGGGCCGGGTCGGTCGCCGTGGTTGTGGTGCCATCGACCATAAACAATACCCGATCGGCGTGTTCGATTTCACTCCAGGCGCGTTCAATCCCAATCCGTTCCACTTCATCCGAGGCATCCCGTAAGCCAGCGGTATCGATGATATGCAGTGGCATACCGTCAATGTGAATATGTTCACGGAGCACATCGCGGGTGGTACCTGCGATTTCGGTGACAATGGCACTCTCTTTACCGGAAAGGGCATTGAGCAAGCTCGATTTACCGGCATTCGGGCGTCCGGCAATGACCACCTTCATCCCATCGCGCATAATCGCTCCTTGATTGGCTTCTTTACGCAACAGGGCGAGACGCTCAATGATATGCCCAAGATCGCTGGCCACTTTACCGTCAGAGAGAAAATCAATCTCTTCATCAGGAAAGTCGATGGCCGCTTCCACATACATGCGCAGATGAATCACTTTTTCGACCAGTTGGTTGACCTGCTTGGAAAAGGCCCCTTGCAGGGACTGCAACGCAGAGCGAGCCGCTTGTTCTGAGCTGGCATCGATTAAATCGGCGATTGCTTCGGCCTGGGCTAAATCCAGTTTATCGTTTAAGAAGGCGCGCTCGGAGAATTCACCGGGTCGGGCTGCTCGTACGCCGTCAAAGGCGCTGATTCGCTGAATAAGCATGTCCATGATCACGGGGCCACCGTGACCTTGCAGCTCTAGAACATCTTCACCTGTGAATGAATTGGGGCCTTTAAAGAATAGGGCAATGCCTTGATCGATAGGTTGACCTTCCTGATCGAGAAAAGGCAAATAATCCGCACGACGAGGCACTAACTCGCGTCCCGTCATTTTTGTACCAATCTCATGAGCGAGAGGGCCGGACACGCGGACAATCCCTACGCCGCCGCGGCCTGTTGCTGTGGCTTGTGCCACGATAGTGTCGGTTTGAGCCATATTGCGCACTCTTGATGTCGGTGACAGGCCTAAAGGCCGTAAACGTGAAAAAGGCGACCGCGTGGTCGCCTTTTTATTATTGCTTGACGCGGCCTAACTTACGAGCGGGAATGAAGGCCTTTTTTCTCCAGCGATTTATAAATCAAGGTTTGCTGGATAAGCGTTACGATGTTCGATACCAACCAGTATAGAACCAGACCGGATGGGAAGAACAAGAAGAAGAAGGTAARGACCACAGGCATAAAGGTCATGATCTTCTGCTGCATAGGATCAGTGACTGTGGTTGGGCTCATCTTCTGAATCAAGAACATGGATGCACCCATCAACAGCGGCAGCACATAGTATGGGTCTTGTGCCGACAAGTCTTGAATCCAGCCAAAGAATGGCGCATGGCGCAATTCTACCGACTCCATCAGTGCCCAGTACAAGGCAATAAAGATCGGCATTTGCAGAACCAATGGCAGACAGCCACCAAGCGGATTGACCTTCTCACGCTTATAGAGCTCCATCATCTCTTGGCTCATGCGTTGACGATCGTCACCGATACGCTCTTTCATTTCTTGCAGTTTAGGCTGCAGCATGCGCATTTTCGCCATCGAGGTGTACTGCGCTTTAGTGAGCGGGTACATGGCGCCACGCACGATGAAGGTTAGCATGATGATGGCCAGACCCCAGTTCCCCACAAAGGTTTGAATGGTGGAGAGCAACCAGTGCAGCGGTTTAGCGATAAACCATAGCCAGCCGTAGTCGACCACCAAATCCAGGCTTGGTGYCACCGCGGCCATTTGTTCTTGCAGTTTCGGACCGACCCACAAGGTTGCTGTCAGCGTTTTACTGGTGCCTGCTGCAATGGTATCGCTGGTTTTGGTTTGGATATAACCATACTGGGCGGTAGTACGGGTGCTCAGCACATTATTGTCCGCACGTGGGATCCACGCGGTAGCAAAGTAGTGCTGGATCATCGCTGCCCAACCTTGGTTAAACGTCACATTCAAGTTTTTGCTTTGCATGTCATCAAAGCTGTATTTTTCGTAACGTTTATCGTCGGTAGAGTACGCGCCACCACGGTAGGTTGGCATGGTTAAGCTACCGCCATCGTCCAGCAGATTTTGTYTTAGCTGGGTGTACATAGTGACACTGGCGTTGGCATCGGTTTGGTTATCGATGGTGTGCTCTACATCCACCGCATAGCTGCCACGCTTAAGCACAAAGGTTTTGGTGTACGTGATCCCGTCTTTTTCAACCGTCATTGGCACGCGCAGGGTGTCTTGGTCGTCAGAGAGGGTAAAGGTGTTTTGCGCCACCTGATACTGGGCACGGCCTTGCGCAGTATCAATACCATTGGCACCAATTAAACCGCTTTGCGCCACAAAGGTGTGATCGGGTTTGGTGTGCAGCAGCGTGAAGGCATTGTCAGAGTTGAGCTCCGCATCGTACTGAGGCAGCTCGGCGTGCACAACATCACCGCCTTGTGTATCCACTTTAAGTGTTAATACATCGGTTTTGATGGTGACGAGCTTGTCAGAGACAGGCTGTGCATCGAGAGACGTGGTATCGCCATTGTCGCTGCTAGGCACGTCACTGTGAGTGGTTTGCTGCTGCTCAACGCCCTGTCCCTGCGGCTGCGGGGATTCTGGTTTGTTCCATTCCATGTACAGCATGAAAGAAACGAACAATAGGGCAATCAACAGGATATTACGTTGGGAATCCATTGTTAATTGTCTCTGTTATGGTGGTCGCAAGGCGGCACGGGATCGTAACCGCCATCATTCAAAGGGTGGCATTTTAATAGACGTTTGCCTGCCAACCAACACCCTTTTATCACACCATGGGATTGAATCGCCATGATGGCATAGTGGGAACAGGTTGGTGTAAACCGGCATCGTGGCCCAATCAATGGGCTGATCACCAGTTGATATCCCCGAATCAGCGCGATGAGCGCTTTTTGCGCGGCGGTCGCGACAAACGTTGCCATAACTTGTCCAATTCGTCTCGCAGCGCTTGATTGCTTAGGTCGTTGGCACTTTTTTTCGCGATCACCACAAAATCTTTCGCCGGTAGTTGATGCTGACGTAAACGAAAGCTCTCGCGAACCACACGTTTAAAGCGGTTGCGATCAACGGCAAGTTTGATTTGCTTTTTCGGAACAGCTTGACCGAGACGTGGGTGGTCGAGCGAGTTAGATCGGGCGAGTATGGTTAAGTGCGGCGAACCGGCGCGATGCGGTTGCTGGAAGACGGCACTGAAATGTTCGGGAGTTAGCAGACGTAACTCCCGAGGATAAGCGAGCTTATTCACAAATCACTGCGGATTATTTAGAAAGCTGCTTGCGGCCTTTCGCACGGCGAGCGGCAATGACCTTACGGCCGTTCTTAGTCGCCATGCGCGCACGGAAACCGTGAGTGCGCTTACGCTTTAGAACTGAAGGTTGAAAAGTGCGTTTCATGGTTTCTACCTTTATTACTGATCAGTGTTAGGTTTGTTAACCCGACGTGGGAGGTTAGCAACAGGCAATACCTTAGCCAATGTCTCCGACGCCTCTCAACAAAGAGGGCGGATTGTAGCCATTGACTAACGATTAGTCAATCACTAAACCGATGCCACTCCGGGCCGGGAATTATAAGCGCTCAGTCAGAGATCGCAAGGATCCTTCGTTTACGAGCGCAAGTTAAGAAGCGATCCCGACTTGATTCAAAAACTTATGCAAGCGTGGATCGGCGCAGTGATTAAATAGCCAATCCGGTGTGCCTTGGGCTATGATGTGGCCGTCGTTCATAAATACCACGCGGTCAGCGACATCGCGAGCAAACTGCATCTCGTGAGTGACCACCAGCATGGTTTGATGGCGTGTGGCGAGCTTTTTCATCAACGCCAACACTTCGCCAACCCACTCTGGGTCTAATGCAGAGGTAGGCTCATCGAAAAGCAATAATTCGGCCTCAAGTGCCATCGCACGGCCAATGCCAACCCGTTGTTGCTGTCCACCCGATAAGGAAGCGGGGTAATGGTCTCCTTTATCACCCAAGCCTATGTCGTCGAGGATTTGTTGCGCGCGCTGACGTGCTGCCTCTTTAGACCAGCCTTTTACCGTTCGCAATCCTTCGGCGATATTGTCTCGTGCCGTGAGGTGAGCAAATAAGGCATAATTTTGAAATACAAAGCCGGTCTGGCGCCGCAACGCCAAAATCGCCTGTTTACGGGTGCTTGCATCGCCACTATCAACACGCTGATCGCCGATACTGATCACCCCTTGCTCAGCACGCTCGAGAAAATTAATACAGCGCAATAGGGTGGATTTTCCCGTACCGCTTGGGCCAATAATACACACGATTTCGCCACGCTCGATAGTCAAATCGATGCCATCAAGTACCGCGACGCCTTGGTAGACTTTTTTAAGCTTTTCTATCTTAATCATCGTTGGTACGCCTTATTAAGATGGCTTTCTGCCCAAAGTTGTACTCGGGTCAAAGCGACCACGACCGCCCAGTAGATCAGTGCGACCGCCAAATAGGCTTCGAAGAATTTAAAGCTCGACGACGCTTCCATCTGCGCCTTCGCCATGATTTCTGCCACCCCGAGCGTGAAGGCAAGTGATGTGGCTTTGATCATATCGATGAAGTAATTCATCAGAGAGGGAAGTGCGATCCGTGCTGCCTGTGGTAACACAATGCGCTGCATGGCTTGGCGAGTCGTCATGCCAATGGCCAGACTGGCTTCCATTTGACTGCGATCCACGCTGGTAATGGCGGCACGAATTGACTCGGCCATATAAGCAGAAAAGTGTAAGCTGATCCCGATCACCGCGGCTGTGAAAGCATCCATTCCGACTAACGCGGGGATGACCTGAGGCAGACCGTAATACAGTAAAAACAGCTGAACCAGAAGTGGCGTACCGCGAAAGAAACTAATAAACAGTTGCGCGAGGCCATTGAAAACCGGTAGGCGAAACACGCGGATCAGTGCAATCGTCACTGCCAAAATCAGTGCAAACACTAATCCCCACACCGCCATCTCTAACGTGATCCCCAGATACTTCAGCAGTAACGGGAACAGAGAGGCCATATAGTCAAAATCAAACGCCATGTCTGTCCTTTAGATACACAGACCCGCTAAAGCGGGCCTATTTATGTGAGTAAATACTTACTTTTTAGTGACGTCGCCGCCAAACCACTTAACAGAAATCTGTGCCAAGGTACCATCTTCTCGCATGGCTGAGAGGGCGGTGTTCACTTCATCACGTAGGCGCTGACCGCGTGCTGAGTCGACAAATGGCCAAGCATTGGCAATGGTTTCAAACGGTTGCCCGGCCAGTTGAAGTGGCAAGCCCGATTCTTTAATCAGCTGCATGGCTGACAGGCGATCCATCACAAACGCATCGGCCCGACCGAGCGCGACATCGTGTTCAATCCCGGTCTCGTAGGTTTTAATGTCGATATCCTCGGCTGCCGAGTGTTCGCGTAACAACTGCTCGAAGTTCGAGCCGAGGTTCACTGCAACAGTTTTGCCTTTCAGATCAGCCACAGACTGAATCGTGTCATTGCCTTTGCGAACCGTGATCTGTGCGCCGTCGACCACATACGGGTCGGTGAACAAATAGGTTGCCTGACGCTCGTCGGTGATGGTGATTTGGTTAGAAATGGTGTCGATGCGCCCGGTTTGTAACAGACCAAACAGGCCAGAGAAGTTAGCGGTCACATACTCGACTTGGTAGTCATTGCGGCGGCCAATCTCATCCCAAAGGTCAACTTCAAACCCTTGCAGCTGGTCTTGCTTCACAAAGGTGAAAGGGAAATAGCGCCCAGACATCCCCACTTTCACGGTTTCTTGGGCGAACGCGGGCACTGAAATCACCATGCTCACACTTAGCAAGGTGCTCAAGATCCATTTACTCATGACAATACTCCGTAATGACAACTTCAATAATAGGAGGCGTATCATAGAAGTGAACGATTACTGGCGAGAAATACCGTCTGGTTATGAGCCATAACTTAATTCTCCGCGCGCGTCTCATTAAGGAGATGTGTGCAATCTTGTGAGTAAAAAGCGGGTACCTTGTGGCGATCCATGGTATATCTGTGGGATCTATGTGAATAACTCCGATCTTATTCACTGATTTCGGGATCTTGTGGGTGGCGATCTTCGCCTGACAGGAGTACCATTGTGGCCTTTTCTTTTTCGGTATAACTGCGTGGAGTCAAACGTGTCATCATCGCTTTGGTTGCAGTGTCTTGAGCGCCTTCAGGAAGACCTACCTGCAACAGAATTCAGTATGTGGGTGCGGCCGTTACAAGCCGAGCTCAATGACAATACGTTGACCCTGTTCGCCCCAAACCGCTTTGTGCTTGATTGGGTGCGAGACAAATACTTGCATCAAATTAACCAGCTGTTGAACGAGTTTTGTGGCGTCGACGTGCCCATGCTGCGGTTTGAAGTGGGCAGCAAACCTGTGTCTGCAGCGCCCGCCTCGGCGCCAGCCGGACCGGCAGCGGCTCCTGCACCCCAGCAAGCCCAGCCGGCCCCGAGCCGAGGTCGAGTGTGGGAACCGGCGCCATCACCCGTTCAGTCGGATGTCAATCATCGCTCTAACGTGAACCCCAAGCACAAGTTCAATAACTTTGTTGAGGGTAAGTCTAACCAGTTAGCGTTAGCGGCGGCGCGTCAGGTGTCGGATAACCCAGGGGCGGCCTATAATCCGCTTTTTCTTTATGGCGGCACGGGCTTAGGTAAAACTCACTTGTTGCATGCGGTGGGTAATGCGATTTCCGATCGTAAAGCGGATGCGCGCGTGGTGTACATGCACTCAGAACGTTTTGTGCAAGACATGGTGAAGGCGCTACAAAATAATGCGATTGAAGAATTTAAGCGTTATTACCGCAGTGTCGATGCACTGTTGATCGATGACATTCAATTTTTTGCCAACAAAGAACGCTCGCAAGAAGAATTCTTCCATACCTTTAATGCGTTGCTTGAGGGTAACCAGCAGATCATTCTGACCTCTGACCGCTATCCTAAAGAGATCAACGGGGTTGAGGATCGCTTAAAGTCGCGATTCGGGTGGGGCCTGACGGTCGCCATTGAGCCGCCAGAACTGGAAACGCGAGTGGCGATTTTGATGAAAAAAGCCGAAGATCATGCGATTCGGTTACCGGATGAGGTGGCGTTCTTTATCGCCAAGCGCTTACGCTCCAACGTCCGAGAGCTGGAAGGAGCCCTCAACCGCGTGATTGCCAACGCGAACTTTACCGGGCGTGCGATCACCATCGATTTTGTCCGAGAAGCGTTGCGAGATCTGCTCGCCTTGCAAGAAAAACTGGTCACCATTGATAATATTCAGAAAACAGTCGCTGAGTATTATAAAATCAAGATGGCGGATTTATTGTCGAAGCGTCGTTCACGGTCGGTCGCGCGCCCTCGTCAAATGGCGATGGCCTTGTCCAAAGAGCTAACCAACCACAGTTTGCCAGAAATTGGTGATGCCTTTGGTGGCCGTGACCATACCACTGTGCTGCATGCGTGTCGTAAAATCGAGCAGCTCCGTGAAGAAAGCCACGACATTAAAGAAGATTACTCTAACCTGATTCGAACATTGTCCTCTTAATTATGAAATTTACTCTTACGCGAGAGCAGCTGCTACAGCCGCTGCAACAAGTATCAGGCGCACTGGGTGGGCGAAGCACGCTGCCAATTCTCAGTAACTTACTCATCCAAGTGGCTGATCAGGCATTGACGTTGACAGCAACGGACATGGAAGTGGAGCTGAATGCCACCGCGCCGTTGGAAGGCGATTACCTCGACGGTGCGATTACAGTGCCTTCGCGCAAGTTTATGGACATCATTAAAGGGTTACACAGTGAAGCCCAAATTACGGTTGCTCAAGAAGGCGATCGTGTGGTGGTACGCGCGGGACGTAGCCGCTTTACGCTGTCGACATTGCCGGCTAATGATTATCCCAACATCGAGCAGTGGCAGGCAGATGTAAGTTTGCAGCTGCCACAAGATAAGTTGCGTCACCTGATTGACGCGACCCAGTTTTCGATGGCAAACCAAGACGTACGCTATTACCTCAACGGGCTGTTGTTTGAAACAGAAGGGCAGACATTACGGACGGTCGGAACCGACGGGCACCGGATGGCGGTCTGTCAGCTCTCGATGGATGATACCTTACCCGCGCAACAGGTGATTGTGCCGCGTAAAGGGGTGAGTGAGCTCGCGCGCTTGTTAGATGACAGTGAGCACCTCGTTAATATTCAAATTGGCGCATCGAACATTCGTGCCGTGGTTGGCAATGTCACCTTCACCTCTAAATTGGTGGATGGTCGTTTCCCAGACTATCGTCGCGTGCTGCCGCAATCCACTTCTCGCACACTTGAGGTCGACTGTGCGGAGCTCAAGCAAGCGCTGTCGTTAGCTGCGGTGCTGTCTAACGAGAAATTTCGTGGCGTTCGGATGAATATTGAAGGCAGCGAGCTACGTATTTCCGCCAATAACCCGGAGCAGGAAGAAGCCGAAGAATTTCTCGACGTCACCTTTCAAGGCGAGCCGATCGAAATTGGCTTTAACGTCAGCTATGTGTTGGATGTACTCAACACCTTACGTTGTGACAAAGTGCGCTTTTCGATGACAGATGCGGTGGGCAGTACCCTTATTGAAGACTGTGCCCGCGATGATGCCATGTATGTTGTGATGCCAATCCGCCTCTAGGTTATGGCGCTTACTCGATTGGTCGTTCACGACTTTAGGAATATTGAAGCCTGCGATATCGAACTGTCGTCAGGCTTTAACTTTTTAATTGGCCCCAACGGTAGCGGTAAAACCAGTGTGCTTGAGGCCATCCACTTTCTTGGCCACGGACGCTCGTTTCGCAGCGCACTCAATAGCCGAGTGATCCGTCATCAGCAACCCAGCTTAACCGTGCATGGACGGGTTAAAACTCAAGATGCGATCTTGCTTCCTGTCGGTATTCAAAAGCGCCGTGATGGCAGTGCAGATGTTAAAATAGGCCAAGAAAAAGGGCAGAAGCTGGTGGCCTTGGCAAAAGTGCTGCCCTTGCAGCTGATTACTCCTGAAGGGTTTGAGCTGCTGACGGATGGCCCCAAATTTCGCCGCGCGTTTGTCGATTGGGGCGTGTTTCACTCTCAAGCTGGCTTTTTCGAAGCCTGGACGCGGGTCAAACGACTCACTAAACAACGCAACGCTGCGTTGAAAACGGCGCGGCGCTACCGAGACATCCAGATGTGGGATGCGGAATTGGCGGTGTTGGCTGAGCAAATAAGTCAGTGGCGAGCCGATTACGTGGATGCCGTAGCTGAACGCGCTGCCGCATTATGTGAGGCTTTTTTACCCGAATTTTCGATACAATTTAGTTTCTCTCGAGGGTGGGAGAAAGACACGGATTACCAAACCTTGTTGGCAGCCAATTTTGAGCGCGACCAACAAATGGGATACACCGTCTCCGGACCGCACAAGGCGGATTTGCGCATCAAGGTGCAAGGGACGCYAGTGGATGATGTGTTGTCCCGAGGTCAGTTAAAATTAATGGTTTGTGCGCTACGACTTGCACAAGGCCAGCTCTATAGTGAACAACAGGGAATTGCCTGTATTTACTTGATTGATGATTTTGCATCGGAGCTTGATAGTCGCCGCCGAGCCCTATTGGCAAGCGAACTCAAGCGCACCGGCGCACAGGTTTTTGTCAGCGCCATTAGTGCCGATCAAGTCGCGGAAATGTGCGACGAAAATAGTAAGATGTTTCATGTGGAACATGGCAAAATAAACGCAGGATAAATAAGCGAGAGTAACTCAATGTCCAACGAATACGATTCATCGAGTATCAAGGTACTGAAGGGCTTGGACGCCGTCCGTAAGCGTCCGGGAATGTATATCGGCGACACAGACGACGGTACCGGCCTCCACCACATGGTGTTCGAAGTGGTCGATAACTCGATCGATGAAGCACTAGCCGGACATTGTAACGATATCGTGGCGACCATCCACGAAGACGGCTCTGTCTCGGTGAAAGATGATGGTCGTGGTATTCCTGTTGATATCCACGAAGAAGAAGGGGTCTCCGCCGCTGAAGTTATCATGACGGTATTGCATGCCGGCGGTAAGTTTGACGACAACTCCTACAAAGTTTCCGGTGGTTTGCACGGCGTGGGTGTGTCCGTGGTGAACGCACTCTCTGAGAAGCTAGAGTTGACCATTTGGCGTGATGGCCATATTCACCAGCTCAATTTTTCCCACGGTGAGCCACAAGGCCCATTGGCGGTGATTGGTGATACCGAACAAACCGGTACCCGTATCCGTTTTTGGCCCAGTGAAGAAACCTTCTCTGACATCAATTTCAACTATGACATTTTAGCCAAGCGTCTGCGTGAGCTGTCGTTCCTGAACTCAGGTGTATCGATCAAGCTGGTGGATGAGCGCGAAGAAGATAAAGCGGATCACTTCAAATACGAAGGGGGCATCCGCGCCTTTGTTGAACACCTCAACAATAAGAAAACCGCGATTCACCCCTCGGTATTCCATTTTGAACACACCCGTGAAGATGGTGTGAGCGTTGAAGTGGCGATGCAATGGAATGACGGCTACCAAGAAAACATCTACTGCTTTACCAACAACATTCCACAGCGCGATGGTGGTACCCACCTTGCCGGATTCCGCGCCGCGCTAACGCGTACGCTTAATAGCTTTATGGATAAAGAAGGCTACTCGAAGAAAGCCAAAGCGGCGACCTCGGGCGATGATGCTCGTGAGGGGTTGACCGCTGTGGTGTCGGTGAAAGTGCCTGATCCTAAGTTCTCAAGCCAAACCAAAGATAAGCTGGTGTCGTCAGAAGTGAAGTCTGCCGTTGAGTCGGCCATGGGTGAACACCTGTCTGACTTTTTGATTGAACATCCAGCGGACGCCAAAGTGGTGTGCACTAAGATTATCGATGCGGCGCGCGCGCGTGATGCGGCACGTAAAGCGCGAGAGATGACTCGACGTAAAGGTGCGTTAGATTTAGCGGGCCTACCTGGCAAGCTTGCCGACTGCCAAGAAAAAGATCCGGCACTGTCTGAACTCTACATTGTGGAGGGTGACTCGGCAGGTGGCTCGGCCAAACAAGGGCGTAACCGTAAGAACCAAGCGATTTTGCCGCTCAAAGGTAAGATCCTTAACGTGGAAAAAGCCCGTTTTGATAAAATGCTCTCGTCGCAAGAAGTCGCGACCCTAATCACTGCGATGGGGTGTGGTATCGGTCGAGAAGAGTATGATCCGGACAAGCTACGCTATCACAGCATCATCATCATGACCGATGCGGATGTCGACGGCTCGCACATTCGTACCTTGCTGTTGACCTTCTTCTATCGCCAAATGCCAGAGCTGATTGAGCGTGGTTATATCTACATTGCTCAACCTCCTTTGTACAAGGTGAAGAAAGGAAAACAAGAGCAATACATCAAAGATGACGAAGCCATGGAGCAATACCAAGTCGCGTTGGCGTTGGAAAATGCTTCCTTGTTTGTGAACGCAGAAGCACCGGCGATGCACGGTGAATCACTCGAGAAGTTGGTCAAAGAATACAATGGTGTGATCAAGCTGATTAAGCGCATGAACCGCCGTTATCCGGCTTCGCTGCTCAATGAATTGTTGTACCAGCCTCGCTTGTCGGTCGACGACTTGCGTGATGAGTGGGCGGCGAAGAAGTGGGTTGAAAACATCGTTGCGATTCTAAACCGTAAGTCAACGGGTGAAAGTCAATACAAAGCATCTTGCCGCTTAGACGAAGAGCATCAAGTGTGGGTGCCGGAGCTGGTGGTACGGACGCACGGTGTTGATCACAAATATCTGGTGAGTTACGACTTCTTAAACTCGAAAGAGTATGGGCGTATTGCCAGCTTGTCTGAAACGCTTAATGAGCTGCTTGATGAAGGCGCTTATGTGCAGCGGGGCGAGCGTAAACAAGAAGTGGAAAGCTTTGAGCAAGCGCTAAACTGGCTGATTAAAGAGTCGACGCGTGGTGTATCGCGTCAGCGTTACAAAGGTCTAGGTGAAATGAATCCAGAACAGCTTTGGGAAACCACCATGGATCCTGAAGGTCGCCGTATGATGCAGGTGACCATTCAAGATGCAGTCGCTGCAGACGAGCTGTTTACCACCTTGATGGGTGATCAAGTTGAGCCACGCCGTGCCTTTATCGAAAATAACGCACTCAAAGTGGAAAACCTTGACGTTTAAACGGTAAATCAATGGGTTAACCATGATTAAGGCCAGCTTTGCTGGCCTTTTTTATTTTTATGCGAGGCAGTACACAATAGAAAACTGTTTTTATATACAGTATTTTGTGGGTGAGTAGACTCAATAGCTCCGTAACGACAAAGTGATAGGAAGCCTGATGTCTATAAAAACGCGTGCTAATCTCCAACTGGTTTATGTGTCTAATATTGACCGTTCCGTGAGTTTCTACCAGCAACTGTTTCAGTGTGAGCCAGTGTTTACCAGCCCAAGATACGTCGCCTTTTCTGCCTCTGAGCAGGGCGATGCTTTGTTCGCGTTGTGGACCGGCGGCGAGCAGCCCTCACCATCAATCACACGACTAAGCGAAATTGGCATTATGGTGCCCACCAATGATGACGTTGATGCCGTTTTTGACCAATGGTCGAACAACCTCACCATCAATGTTGTTCAATCTCCTTACAATGATGTGTTTGGCCGAACCTTCGTTATTCAAGATCCTGATGGGCATTTCGTGCGTGTCGCACCTATTGATTAAGCATGCCGCTATCCCAATAAGGAGCAACTATGATTGACCATCTAAGTACTTACGCAACGAATTTCTCGGCGACTAAAGAGTTCTATCGTTCGGTGTTTGAGCCGCTCGGCTATGCGATCCAAATGGAGTTTGTTGCAGAATGGAATACTGATTTTCCGACCCAGCGAATGTGTGCTTTTGGACCAAGCGATCGGCCCATCTTTTGGGTGATAGAAACCCAGACTCTCTATACCCCTCGTCATATAGCATTTTCAGCACCGACAAGAACGACAGTGGAGGCGTTTTACGATGCTGGAATGGAGGCTGGTGGAATCGATAATGGTAAGCCAGGTCTGAGGCCTATGTATCACAACCATTACTTTGGGGCATTTCTTATTGACCCAGACGGCAATAACATTGAAGCGGTATGCCATCATCCTGAGTCGTAGTTTATCAAAGCGATCAGAGGATATATGAACGCACCTGTATTGATGGATAACCAGTGACATGAGAAGCGATGATAAAAAATCGCTCGACGAGGCTTGAAATCAAATCGCGCAACCTTATATAGAGTAATGAGGCGATGCCATTGGGTCGCCGGGGGCTTGTCCAAGTTGGAAAGCCGTAGATGATATTTTATTGCTTCATAGGAAGGGTAAGATTATGCGTAACTTTGATTTCTCTCCACTCTATCGTACCGCAATTGGTTTTGACCGTTTGTTCGATTTGGTTGAAAACACGAATGCGTCAAACGCAGGTGGTTTTCCTCCTTACAACATTGAGCAAGGCAAAGAGAACCAATACCGAATTACYATGGCGGTCGCTGGCTTTAGCCAAGACGAAGTAGACATTACTCAGCAAAAAAACAGCCTCACGGTTGCAGGTAAAAAACACAGCCGTAATCAAGATACGAAGTTTTTGTATCAGGGCATTGCTGAGCGTGATTTCGAACGCAAGTTCCACCTCGACGATCACATTAAAGTGACGGGGGCGGAAATGGAAAACGGCATGCTTCATATTGATTTAGTGCGTGAGGTGCCTGAAGAGGAAAAACCTCGTCGCATCGAAATCGGTAGCCGTTTACTCGAAAACGTTGAGTAAGTGTCGGCCAGAACGATACGAAAAAGGAGAGGGCAGCATGGCTGCCCTTTTTTGTGGCTAGCGAATTATGGTGTTCCGATTCGCAAGCCTGTTTTACATCTTCACTTTATAGACACGTTCCCTTCACTTGTACTCGTGGGCGGTTATCCCTCGCTAATGATGCTGCGGGTTGAACCTACTATTATGGACTGTGTTTAAAAAAGCGCGTGGTCGAGCTGTGAACAAGAATCTGAGTTGTTGCACAGAATAAAGTCGATAGGTTTCACGTGGAACATTTGGATTGTCTCAAGTGAACGATCCAATACTATTTGCCAAGCCAAATGATTATTCGCACTGCGCCGTATTAACCCGTTTAGAAATATGGGGTGCAGAATGGTTCTATATTAAGACCAAGCGACCGATAATTAGGGCTTAAGCTGATGAAAGGAAAAAGTAGTCGGTTAGCAGAAGAAGGTCAGGTTAGATAGAAGCGAGAAGGGAAATGGTATGGCGCATTTTCCCATTGCGAGAGGTTTAATGGAAGGTTTCACGTGGAACATGCGTGTACCTATGTTCCACGTGAAACCAACATTTATCCTTCGTTGTAGGCGCGCGCGACTTCTTCGGCAATCACTTTTATACCTTGTTGCATGGCATCATCTTCTTGGACATAGTTCATGCGAATACATTGTTTAGCATGATCCCAGCCTTCGTGCTCCACACCAATAAAGAAATACTCTCCGGGGACAACAAGTACACCGCGGGCCTTTAAGCGTTTATATAACTCTTGGGTAGAGATTGGGAGCTCGTTAAACCAGAGCCACAGGAAGATAGCGCCTTCTGGCTTATGAACACGAACTCGCTCATCGTTAATGGTCTCCAGCACCATCTTTAAGGTGCGCTGTGACTTTTGTTGGTAGAAAGGACGAACGACGTCTTTGCTTAAGCGTAATAGATCACCACGTTCTATCATCGCTAGTGCCATTGCTGGCCCCACACTGTTTGGCGACAGGCTGACGATGCCATTGATATTTGACATCGCACTGATCACTGCTTCATTCGCAATCACTATCCCACAACGCACACCTGGCAACCCTAGCTTACTGAGGCTAGAGCAGAGGATGGTGTTTTCATTCCAGAACGGTGCGACGTCTTCAAAAATAATATCAGGGAAGGGCGTGCCATAGGCGTTATCGATAATTAGTGGAATATTGTTGTCGCGTGCGAGTTGGTCCAGTTGTTGAATTTCGTTATCGGTTAACACGTTCCCGGTCGGGTTAGTCGGGCGGGAAGCACAGATGGCGCCAATACTTTCATCAATCTTTAGGCGACTGAAGTCGACGTGGTACTTAAATTGGCGGTTATCCAATAATTCAATATCAGGTTGGTAGCTAACAAAAATATCGTCGTTGATGCCGGCGTCACCATAACCGATATATTCGGGCGCAAGGGGCAGCAAGATTTTTTTGTGGCTACCATCGGCGTAGCGTCCAGCTAATAGGTTAAACAGATAGAAGAATGCACTTTGGCTGCCATTGGTCAGCATGATGTTCTTGCTTGAGAGTTGCCAGCCATAGGTCTGATTAAGAAGTTCAGCGAGCGCATTGAGCAATGCCGATTTACCTTGGGGGCCATCATAGTTGGTCATGGCATGTAATAGACTGCCATCTTCCAACATTGACTGGCTAAGCGTTTTAAAATATTCAAGCATTTCTGGGATGGCTGCAGGGTTGCCGCCACCCAACATAATGGCGTCTGGGTTACGTAAGCCATCATTCAGATCGTCCATTAGTTGCGTGATGCCTGAGTGGTTAGCGAGTTTCTCGCCAAAGTGAGTGACTTCCATGGTTACTGCCTTCAAGGTTCGGTGTTGTTGTTATGGTTAAACAGCCATCAACATACAACAATCTATTGTGCAAAAGAAAGTATCGAAAGCTCGTTATTGGATAATCAATAGGGCGTGCGATTGACGGACTTGTTACGTTATCGGTACACCTTGACGGAACCATTGCAGCAGTGATTTAGGCGCTGATTGTTCCACGTGAAACCATGAGGGTGCGTCGACAATCTCTCGATGGATTGGATAGGGAGAGAGATAATCACGGGTGAGGCGTTAAGAGTAGATACACCTTGATGCAATAAAAAAGCCCCGCGTCATAGCGGGGCTGAGTCGTGTTTTGCTGATAATTACTTCTGTAGAACAGAAATATCTGCCACGTTGAGGAACTGCTCACGGATAAGGTGAAGCATCGCCAAACGGTTGGCTTTCAGTGCAGGATCGTCTGCCATGACCATCACGTTATCAAAGAAGGTATCAACCGGTGTGCGCAATTGCGCCAGCTCGGTCAACGCGCCTTGATAATCGCTGTCAGCAAATAAAGGTTTAACCGCAGCGACTTTCTCAGCGACCACGTCCGCCAATGCTTTTTCAGCGTCTTCTTGTAGCAAGCTTGTATCGACGCTGCTAGGGAGCTCGCCGTCATACTTGGCCAAGATATTGCCTACACGCTTGTTGGCCGCGGCGAGTGCTTCGGCTTCTTCAAGACTGCGGAAGTGCGACACCGCTTTCACGCGGCTGTCAAAGTCTGCAGGCTTGGTTGGACGACGTGCCAACACCGCTTGGATGATATCCACGCTATAGCCCATATCTTGGTACCAAGCGCGGAAACGACCTAGCATAAAGTCGAGGACATCCGCCTCTACCTCTTTGTGAGTCAGACGGTCATCGTACTGAGCTTTGGCATCACGGATGAGGTCGACAAGATCAAGCTGATAGCCGTTCTCGACGATAATACGTAGAACGCCTAACGCGGCACGACGCAGGGCGAAGGGGTCGCTGCCTTTAGGTGCTTGACCAATACCAAAGATGCCCACGATGGTATCCATTTTGTCAGCCATCGCGAGTGCTGAGGAGACCGGTGTGGTAGGTAGCTTATCACCGGCGAAGCGCGGCCAGTATTGCTCATTCAGTGCCAGCGCTACGGCTTCAGGCTCGCCATCATGACGCGCATAGTGCATGCCCATCACGCCTTGGGTTTCAGTGAATTCAAACACCATCGAGGTCATGAGATCACACTTAGCCAGTTGGCCTGCGCGCTCAGTGTGTGACTTGTCGGCGCCGATACGCTCTGCAATCTGTCCTGCGAGTGCAGTAATGCGATCGGTTTTATCTTTGATGGTACCCAATTGCTTTTGGAATACCGCGCTATCTAGCTCTGGCAGGCGATCAATCAATGGGCGCTTGCGGTCAGTATCAAAGAAGAACTCAGCATCCGCGAGGCGAGGACGCACGACTTTTTCATTCCCTGAGATAACCTGCGCCGGATCTTTCGATTCAATGTTAGATACGAAGATGAACTTGGGCAGTAGCTCGCCGTTAGCGTCATAGACAGGGAAGTACTTTTGGTCGCCTTTCATGGTGTACACCAGCGCTTCTGATGGCACTTTAAGGAACTTGTCCTCAAAAGAGGCCGTCAGTACCACTGGCCATTCCACCAGTGAGGTGACTTCTTCAACCAAGTCTTCATCCAGCTCAGCCATCCCACCAACCGCGGCAGCTGCTGCTTTGGCATCTTTAATAATCAATGCCTTACGCTTTTCATAATCGGCCATGACCTTACCTTCACGCTCAAGACGCTCTGGGTATTGGTCGGCATGATCCAGCGTTAAGCTCGATTCACCCATAAAGCGGTGACCGCGAATCACGCGATTGGACGCCACGCCAAGGATGGTGCCTTCAATCAAGGTGTCCCCATACAGCATCACCAAGGTTTTCACTGGGCGGATAAACTGGGTGTCTTTGTCACCCCAGCGCATGGGTTTAGGAATAGGCAGTTTGCTCAGGGCGTTGTCGGCCAGTACCGGCAATAAGGCGTCGATGGCTTGACCGGGTACGTGTTGACGATACAGCAACCATTCACCTTTATCGGTTTTTAGGCGCTCGGCCTCGCTCACGTCAATCCCGTTACCGCGCGCCCAACCCATGGCCGCTTTGGTGGGGTTGCCATCTGCGTCAAAGGCGGCGCTGACCGCAGGTCCGCGTTTCTCAACCACTTTATCTGGCTGGCGATCGCTCAACGCCGCCACTTTAAGTGCTAAGCGACGCGGGGAGGCGTACCAAGTAATCCCTTGGTGGCTCAGATCAGCGTCTTTCAATTGTGCGTCGAATTGGCTGGCAAAAGCTTCAGCCAAGGTGCGCAAGGCTGTGGGTGGTAGCTCTTCAGTGCCGAGCTCAATCAGGAAATTTTGCGTTGCCATGATGCTCCCTTATTTGGTGTGTCGGCACATCGGGAAGCCCAGCGCTTCGCGAGATGCGTAGTAGGCTTCGGCGACACGTTTAGTCAGTGTGCGAATGCGCAGAATATAGCGTTGACGTTCAGTCACTGAGATGGCTTTACGCGCATCCAGCAGGTTGAACGCATGACCGGCTTTTAGGATCTGTTCGTAAGCAGGCAAAGGGAGCGGCTGCTCGAGATCCAGTAGCTTGGTACTTTCGGCTTCGCACTGGTCAAAGTAGCGGAACAGAAAATCAACATCAGCGTGTTCAAAGTTGTAGGTCGATTGCTCCACTTCGTTTTGGTGGAAAATATCGCCGTAGGTGACTTTGCCAAATGGGCCATCGGTCCAAACCAGATCATACACAGAATCGACTTCTTGAATGTACATCGCCAGACGTTCGATACCGTAGGTAATCTCACCAGTGACCGGTTTACATTCCAATCCGCCGACTTGCTGGAAGTAGGTAAACTGGGTGATCTCCATCCCGTTCAGCCAGACTTCCCAGCCGAGGCCCCAAGCGCCAAGCGTTGGGTTTTCCCAGTTATCTTCCACAAAGCGAATGTCGTGGACTTCTGGATCAATACCCAGCACACGCAGCGAGCCTAAATACAGCTCTTGAATGTTATCGGGTGACGGTTTCAGGATGGTTTGAAACTGGTAGTAGTGCTGCAGACGGTTCGGGTTCTCGCCATAACGCCCATCGGTAGGACGACGAGAAGGTTGAACGTAAGCCGCTGCAATGGGCTCTGGACCAAGTGCACGCAAGCATGTCATTGGGTGGGAGGTACCTGCACCCACTTCCATGTCTAGCGGCTGAACAATGGTGCAGCCTTGCTGGGCCCAATAATCCTGCAGCGCGAGGATCATACCCTGAAAGGTTTTGATATCGAATTTATGCATTGTCAGGTTCGCGCGAGTTGATGAATGGAGAAAATAGCTGGCAATTATAACTCGCAGCGCGCTCAAGCAGTAGGGGGCTGGCGGATTTTTGTGCGCCTTTGATTCGCTTATTTTCTGCGTACAGAGGGAGGAGGAATAGAAGTTGCCAAGTGATTGTTCAAATCGTACACTAGCGCCGTCTTGGGGAGTAGTCGACCACTGCACAGTCAGTGGGGCAATCATCAACACAGTTGAAGCAAAATCTTCATGGTGATTGCAAGCCTGCCATTAGGTGCTCTGGGCTTGACGAGACCAACGACAATCGCACGAACCGGGGTGGGGCGTGTGTGTTGTCGTGGTTGAATCATAATAAGCCCTGCCCCGGATGAGCAATGTCATGAGCGTTCTTGCTATTTCTATCTCCACCGTCACTTTGGCGGAAATCGGGGATAAAACCCAACTACTATCGCTGGCGTTAGCGACACGTTTTCGTAAACCCGCGGTGATTATCTTTGCTATTTTCGTGGCGACGTTAGTCAACCACGCCATTGCCGCCTGGCTCGGGGTGGTCGCTGCCGATATACTGACCGATACCGTATTGCATATTGTTTTGATCATCAGTTTTAGCGTGATGGCGGTATGGATGCTGATCCCTGACAAGCTCGAGGAAGAAGGTATTCAGGGTAAAAGTGCGTTTTGGGCGAGCTTCAGTGCTTTTTTTGTTGCAGAAATTGGCGATAAAACTCAGATCGCAACCACAGCATTGGGCGCCCAGTTTAATGATGCGCTTTGGGTGGTGGTGATAGGGTCAACCATTGGCATGTTGTTGGCCAATGTCCCCGTGGTGCTGGCGGGTGATAGAATTCAGCGTCATGTGCCATTTGCGGTGGTACGGGCGCTCGCCGCAGCCATGTTTGCGGCGTTGGCTGTCCTTGATACCTGGTATCTACTGAGTTAGCGCAGGACAATGATGAATGAGTAAGGGTCGGCGTTATGCCAGCCCTTTTTTGATCAAAAATTGAAACGGCACGGTCTCTGTTTGGGCTGCGACCAGGGTATGGTCCATAAAGCGACAAAAACTCGGGATATCACGCGTGGTGGAGGGATCATCCGCGGTGATCAGTAAGGTCTGACCGTCATCCATATGGCGGATACGCTTACGCACCATCATTACGGGCTCGGGGCAACGTAGGCCTATGGCATCAAGTTGGAGATCGGCATGGTCAAAAGGGGCAGTCATGTTAAATACCTCGAAAAATGTCGGTCTGATCATACTTATGGCGAGGAATTATTCAAACAGGGTTGTGTTTGTAAAAAGAATGTGTAGATTAATTAACAAGTAGTTAACGAAAGGCGAGGTCATGAGAAAAGCACAAACGGGCAAATTGGGCTTAGCTTATGGACACCGTATCGCTGCTTACACAGGGCTGAGTGGACTCGCTTTTTTGGGGTTAACGCATAGTCATGAGCACACTCTCTTGGCAACACTAGCAATTTGCGCTGCAGCGCTGGGGCTATTGGTAGAAACCTTAGCCACTTCGACACCACGTTCGCAGCCTGACTAGGCTAACTCACTCAACAGCTACACTCACTCCCAGTTTTCTTGGGCTTCCCCGCTTTCGGAGCGGGATTTTTTTTGTCTGTACGTCACCAAAAAAAGCCAACCTCTTACAAAGATTGGCCTTTTTGCGTGGATTAGCCTTGGTGAGCAATATCAATAACCACGCGGCCTTTCACCTCGCCCTGAATAATTTTATCCGCATACTCTGGGGTTTGCGCCAGTGCGATAGTGTGGCATGCCTGTTCAAAGTAACTGGCTGGGAGCAGTTTGGTGAGTGACTGCCACGCAGCTTGACGTTGCGCTTTCGGGCAAGAAACGGAGTCAACACCTTGCAATCGCACATTGCGCAAAATAAACGGCATCACAGTTGCGGGTAAATCAAAACCGCCGGCAAGGCCACATGCGGCAACTGTGCCCCCGTACTGTATTTGTGAGAGGACATTGGCAAGCATTTGACTGCCTACGGTATCAATTGCGCCAGCCCACTGTTGCTTGTCCAGAGGGCGACCGGGTGCGCTAAAGGACTCACGCGGTAGTACGTCGTCAGCGCCTAGTTGTTTAAGCCACGCTTGGTTGGCTTCAAGTCGGCCTGTGACGGCACTGACGCGATAGCCTAAAGCATGTAATAAAGTGACCGCGACAGAGCCAACACCGCCACTCGCGSCGGTGACTAACACAGGACCATCTTCAGGTTTTACGCCGCCATCGATTAAGGCTTGCACACATAACATGGCGGTAAACCCAGCGGTACCTACCATCATTGCTTGTTGCGCAGTGAGCCCCTCAGGAAGGGGAACGAGCCAGTCGCCATTAACACGCGCTTTCTCTGCCATGCCACCCCAGTGTGACTCTCCGACGCCCCAGCCAGTCAGTACTACTTTGTCTCCGGGCATATAATCAGGATGCTGGCTATCGGCAACCGTGCCCGCAAAGTCTATCCCCGGCACCATGGGGAATTGGCGAACAATCTTACCTTTGCCGGTGATGGCTAGGCCGTCTTTATAATTGAGGGAGCTGAAATCAACATTGATGGTGACATTACCATCAGGCAGCAAATCGTCATCGAGTGAGGTGATCTTCGCGAGGGTTTGTTTTTCGTGTTGTTCGAGGACAAGCGCGTTAAACATGGCATTCTCCCGGTTGGAATAAGTGAGCGGCCATACTAGGCCGTGCGAATAAGCAACCACTTGCGTTACATCAATCACTATGCGATTGAACGCCGTTAGACGCAACCAAAAAAAAAGAGCGGTAAACACCGCTCTTTCATGGTCACAAGGAAGGCATTACACGCGCTCGAACACGGTGGCAATCCCTTGGCCTAAGCCAATACACATGGTTGCCAAGCCTATTGTCGCATCTTGACGCTCCATTTGATGTAACAAGGTGGTCGAGATGCGTGCGCCTGAACACCCTAATGGATGTCCTAACGCAATGGCACCACCATTGAGGTTAACCTTTTCATCCATTTTATCCATCAGGCCGAGATCTTTCACACAAGGCAAAGACTGGGCAGCAAATGCCTCATTCAGTTCGACCAAGTCAATGTCATCGATGCTTAGGCCCGCACGTTTGAGCGCTTTTTTGGTCGCTGGGACCGGGCCATAGCCCATGATGGATGGGTCACAACCTGCAACGCCCATCGCGCGGATGCGAGCACGAATTGGCAGGCCTAGCGCTTTGGCTTTCTCTTCGCTCATCACTAGCATTGCTGCCGCACCATCGGAAAGGGCCGATGAAGTACCTGCTGTCACTGTGCCGTTTGCCGGATCAAAGGCGGGACGCAAACCGGCGAGGCTCTCTACGGTGGTATCTGGACGAATCACTTCATCATTTTCCACCAAGGTGAGCAGGCCATCGGCATCGTGGCCTTCAATCGGCGCAATCTCGTCTTTAAAGCGGCCTTCAACGGTAGCGGCGTGCGCACGGGCATGGGAGCGCGCCGCAAACTCATCTTGCATTTCACGGCTAATGCCGTGCATACGGCCAAGCATTTCTGCGGTCAGTCCCATCATACCGGCGGCTTTGGCGACGGATTTTGACAGCCCTGGGTGGAAGTCGACGCCATGGTTCATGGGAACATGGCCCATGTGCTCCACACCGCCAATTAAAAAGGTATCGCCATCGCCAACCATAATGGCACGGGCGGCGTCATGGAGAGCCTGCATCGACGAGCCACACAGGCGGTTGACGGTGGTTGCACCCACGCTATGTGGAATGCCAGCAAGGAGTGCCGCATTACGGGCAATATTAAAACCTTGCTCGAGCGTTTGCTGTACACAGCCCCAGTAGATGTCTTCGATGCTGGTGCTTTCTACCGCAGGGTTGCGTGCCAGCAGAGATTTCATCAGATGCGCGGATAGATCTTCAGCGCGGACGTTGCGAAATACACCGCCTTTCGAACGGCCCATGGGGGTACGGATACAGTCAACGATCACTACATTGTTCATTGTTCTCTCCTTAAACTTAGGCTGATTGCGGTGCGTTGACCGGTGTAACATCAAAATAAGCCTGTTCGTCGCCAGCTCGACGTTTCATATCAGCGGGGACGTGATACAAGGCACCGAGATCCGCAAACTTTTCTGCCATGGCGACATAGTTTTCGACACCCAAGGTATCCACGTAGCGGAAGGCACCACCTCGGAATGGAGGGAAGCCGATACCGTAAACCAAAGCAATGTCTGCTTCTGCCGGAGAGGCAATGATGTTTTCTTCTAAGCAGCGGGCGACTTCGTTGATCATCGGCACCATCATACGAGCGATAATATCCTCGTCACTGATCTCTGCTTGACCACCTTCAATCACGGGGGCGAGCAACGCAGGGACTGCTTCATCGGCTTCTTTTTTCGGCTTGCCTTTTTTGTCTGTGGTGTAGCGATAGAAGCCTTTGCCATTTTTCTGACCAAAGCGCTCGGCCTCATACATCACATCAATGGCATCACGGCCAGATTTACTCATACGGTCTGGGAAGCCTTCTGCCATCACTGCCTGAGCATGATGTGCGGTATCGATACCAACCACATCAAGCAGATAAGCAGGGCCCATAGGCCAGCCAAATTGTTTTTCCATGATTTTGTCAATGCGCTGGAAGTCCACTCCGTCACGCAGTAGCAAGCTAAAGGCATGGAAGTAGGGGAACAATACGCGGTTGACGAAAAAGCCGGGGCAGTCGTTGACGACCACGGGCGACTTACCCATCTTGGCGGCGTAAGCCACCACGCGTGCGATAGTTTCATCAGAGGTTTTCTCGCCACGAATCACTTCCACTAATGGCATGCGATGAACCGGGTTAAAGAAGTGCATGCCACAGAAGTTTTCTGGGCGGGCCAAAGACTTGGCGAGGGTGTTAATTGGAATGGTAGAGGTGTTGGACGCAATGACCGTGTCGTCACTGACTAGCGCTTCGACTTCTTTGAGCACGCTCGCTTTGATTTTCGGGTTCTCGACTACAGCCTCGACCACGACATCGCTATGCTCAATGCCCGCATAGTGGAGGCTTGGGGTGATTGACGACAGCACTTGGCCCATTTTAAAGCCATCAATGCGACCGCGGCTAAGTTGCTTATTCAACAACTTGGTCGCTTCCGTCATGCCCAGTTCCAATGACTGGGGCGCGATGTCTTTCATCATTACCGGCACGCCTTTCAGCGCTGATTGATATGCGATACCACCGCCCATGATGCCTGCGCCGAGCACTGCTCCACGCTGCGTATCTTTACCTTGTTTGGCAGCTTTCTTTGCATTGCCCTTAATGACTTGGTCATTGAGGAAAATACCTACGAGGGCTTTGGCAACGTCAGTCTTGGCCAATTTAACAAAGTAACGGTTCTCAACCTCAAGCGCCTCATCACGTCCAAGGCTTGCGGCTTCTTCAATCGCCTTTACGGCCGCCAWCGGGGCGGGGTAATGCTTACCAGCAACCTGAGCGACCATGCCTTTGGCCATGGTAAAGCTCATCGCCGCTTCGGTACGATTAAGGGCTAAAGGTTGTTGTTTTTGACGGCGGCGAGTTTGCCAATCAATCTTGCCTTCAATGGCTTGAGTAAGCATGGCTATCGCGGCATCACGCAGTTTGTCGCTCTCTACCACTGCGTCGACCAGCCCTTCTTTCAGCGCAGCACTGGCGCGCTTATCTTTTCCTGCGGTAATCAGCTCCATTGCGGTATCCGCGCCAACAAGACGTGGCAAACGAACAGTCCCCCCAAAGCCCGGCATAATACCTAGTTTGGTTTCAGGTAGGCCAATACGGGCGTCAGTGCTCGCCACGCGTAAGTCAGTGGCGAGTACGCACTCACAACCACCGCCAAGAGCATGGCCGTTAATGGCACTGATTGTTGGGAAAGGTAGGTCTTCCAAGCGGTTAAAAATAGCGTTAGCACGCGCCACCCAGTCAGACAGTTCCTGATCTGGCTTGGCAAACAGGCCGAGAAATTCTGTGATATCCGCGCCTACAATAAAGGCTGATTTGGCTGAGGTGAGTAGTAAGCCTTTAATGTCTTGGCCCGCAAGCGCTTCCAGCGCTTCGTTTAAGCTTTCTAGCGTTGCAAGATCCAGTTTGTTGACAGAACCTTGGCTGTCCAGCGTCAGTTCTGCAATGCCGTTATCCAATGCACGAACTGAAAGGTTATCTCCTTGGTAGATCATGGTCGTTCTCCACGTTGGCAGTACCATCCTGGTTGAAGAGTGTTCTGGTTAGACCAGATGCGACCTAGTGTGGATCATTGTTATAATAAATGACAACCAAAAGTTAAACGAATGTTTAAAATATGTGGTGTGAGTAGAAGCTTTACACTGCGTTATTCTCTGATGGGCTATGGTAGACTGACGGGGAAAAGTATTGGGTCGAGCTGTGTATGTCCATCACTCCCTATCGGGTTCCTGCTCAAACAGTCCGCTGTGAGCAGGAGATAAAGAAAAGTCGCTTCATTACCTACCTTGCTCATACGCAAGGAGAAGAAGACGCCAAACAATTTATTCAATCACTCCGTGAGACTTATCCAGATGCACGTCATCACTGTTGGGCATTCGTCGCGGGTCGGCCTGAATCCTCAGTACAGTGGGGATGTGGCGATGATGGTGAACCTGCAGGTACGGCGGGTAAGCCCATGCTCGCGCAGCTTTCTGGTGCGAATGTCGGTGAAATTTGCGCGGTGGTGGTGCGGTACTTCGGTGGGGTAAAGCTGGGTACTGGTGGCTTGGTGAAAGCATACGGAAGTAGTGTGCAACAAGCGTTGGCGATGATGGAAACGCGAGAAATCGCTGTCACGGTTCCTTACGTCTTAAGCTGTGAATATGCTCACATTGATACAATTGAATCCTTACTCAAGCAATACCACGGCGTTCAGCTTGATGCAGAATTCAGTCATAATGTGCGATTAACCGTGCGTATTGACGCACGATTTGTCGCAGATTTTCTAGAAGCATTAAAAAACCAGACCCGCGGTCAGGCCCATGTGTCTCCGCTGGAAAATGAATCAACGTCAGGCACCTAGCCTGCTTTACGTGTAACGACGAGACGTCAGTTGAATACTGTCGCCGATAAGAGGGCCACGTCAGGCTATGCAATTTCGTTCCATCACCCGCATCGTCGGCTTATTACTGGCCCTGTTTAGCATTACGATGCTCGCACCAGCGCTGGTCGCGTTTATATATCGAGACGGTGCAGGTTATCCTTTTGTACTGACCTTCTTTCTATTGCTTGCCGGCGGTGGGTTACTATGGTTTCCAAACCGTCGCAATAAACATGAGCTAAAAGCCCGTGACGGCTTTTTGATTGTAGTCTTGTTTTGGACGGTGATTGGCAGCGCGGGCGCGGTACCCTTGATACTCTCGGAGCAACCCGATCTCTCCGTCAGCGAAGCCTTTTTTGAATCTTTTTCAGGCTTAACCACAACGGGTGCAACCGTGATTGTGGGGTTGGATGAGCTTCCCAAAGCGATTTTGTTTTATCGTCAATTGCTACAATGGCTCGGCGGCATGGGGATCATTGTGTTAGCGGTGGCAATTCTGCCTGTGCTCGGTATCGGGGGAATGCAGCTTTATCGAGCAGAAATCCCTGGTCCTGTCAAAGATACCAAGATGACACCGCGAATAGCTGAGACAGCCAAGGTGCTTTGGTACATTTATCTGACCTTGACCGTGAGCTGTGCGTTGGCCTATTGGCTAGCCGGTATGTCAGCCTTTGATGCAATTGGGCACAGTTTTTCGACTGTAGCGATTGGGGGCTTTTCGACCCATGATGCCAGTATCGGACATTTTGATAGCACCGCCATCAACCTGATCACGGTTGTCTTTCTGCTCATCTCTGCATGTAATTTCTCGTTGCATTTTGCCGCGTTTGCCAATAATGGTCTGAACATTAAATTTTATCTCCGTGACCCTGAGTTTCGCGCCTTTTTGGTGATTCAGTTCTTGTTATGGCTGGTGGTCTTTACCATGCTAAGCGGGCACCAAGTGTACGACGGTCCGACAGAGACATTAACCCAAGCCTTGTTTCAGTCTGTCTCTATCTCGACCACTGCTGGCTATACCACGACGACGTTCGCCCATTGGCCGTTGTTCCTTCCAGTCTTACTCTTGTTTTCATCGTTTATTGGTGGCTGTGCTGGCTCAACTGGTGGCGGGATGAAGGTGATCCGTATTCTGCTGCTATCTCTGCAAGGAACACGGGAGCTAAAACGGCTAGTGCACCCTCGCGCGGTCTATACCATCAAAGTCGGGAATAAGGCGCTAAGGCAACAAGTGGTCGATGCCGTATGGGGATTCTTCTCGGCTTACGCGCTGGTCTTTGTCATTTGCATGTTGGCCTTAATTGCGACGGGGATTGAAGAATTAACCGCTTTTTCTGCCGTTGCTGCGACCCTCAATAACTTAGGACCGGGACTCGGAGAAGTGGCCGCTCACTTTGGTGATATTAATGATACGGCCAAATGGGTATTGATCCTCGCGATGCTTTTTGGCCGTTTAGAGATATTCACGTTATTGGTTTTATTTACGCCCACATTCTGGCGCAGCTAGCCGAATGGGGAAGGAGAGAACATGAGCGCGCAACAGGATGCAACGCAAAAGGTCTTACTACTGCACTCTAGCCGAGAAGGGCAGACCAAGAAGATCCTGCATTTTATCGAGAAGCAGCTGGGTGAGTCGGCGGAGTGTGAGATAAAGGATATTCATCAGCTTCCTCAGGTCGATCTCAGTGATTATGATCGCGTGCTGATTGGCGCGTCTATCCGATATGGCCACTTTAATAAAAAGCTGTACCAATTTATCAATACGCATGTTGAACAGCTCAAAGCGGCGAAAGCTGCATTCTTTAGTGTCAATCTCACTGCGCGTAAACCGGGCAAAGACACACCAGAGACCAGCGCTTATAGCCGTAAGTTTATCGAGAAGTCACCGTGGACCCCTGAACTGCATGGTGTGTTTGCGGGCGCACTCTACTACCCGCGCTATAAATGGTTCGATCGAGTGATGATTCGCTTTATCATGCATATTACGGGTGGGGAAACGGACACGACCAAGGAAGTGGAATACACGGATTGGCGTAAAGTGGCGGAATTCAGCGAGCAATTTGCCCGCTTTTAGGCCATAACGCTGATTGTTTGACCGAACGGCGGCTTTTTCTAAAAAAAGTCGCTTTTCCCTCTTGCCAAGGTGAGCAACTTCTCTATAATGCGCCTCCATCGACACGGCACACAGGGCAAGCGCTCAGCGGCCATGTCGGGGCAAAAAATCAAATAAAAATAAACGCTTGACGTAAGTTTTTAAATGATTAAGATAGCCCACCTACTTAACGCCGACAACGCGTTAGGGAAGTCAAAAAGAGGTTTTGTTTTAGCCGGTTGGCATCAACAAAAATATAAAATTTCTTCTTGACTTCATCGGCAAGGCGAGTAATATACGCAGCCCTGACCGAGCGAAGCAACGCTTCGCAAGTCAACGCTCTTTAACAATTTGACCTATGCAATCTGTGT
>NZ_MUFL01000039.1:0-30446 GCF_001995355.1 Salinivibrio sp. PR919
ATTTGTGTGTCGTCGGCATGCGGTTACGAGGACTGCCAAACAAACCACAGCGTCGTGTCATCCTCAGCTAGGACATCTCCTTCGAGTGTCGGCTCACTGTTGAGTCGAACGTCCTCATTCCTGCTATCTAATGCTGAGCCAGCTGGCTGCTGGGGTGACGTTGCCACTTTCTCACTACCCGCATAATCGAGACGCTCTTGCGGGGTCATAAGACGGATTTCGCGATTCGCGGTCAGCTCGTTAATCAATGCTTGTTGTGAGGCAGCTAAACGTACCGTAAATCGCAACGCATCTCCTTCGAGCTCCGCTAGGTGTGCGCTTTGTAGCGCATTTAATCCAGCTAGCGTGCGCTCTAGCTGGACATAATCATCACCACCTTGTACGCCTGCAATCGCCAACGTCACCGCTTGACTGTCATCATTTTGATCAAACACCACGGCAGTACGGGTCGCATAATAATCGGCAACCGCATTGATCATAGCCGCACTGTCGCCTTGCCCGCGCTGTTGATCGGCTTGCAAGTCGCTCGCATCGGGGAAGAATTGCCAACGTATGCCCTGCGGGATCAGTTTGGCAATCACAATACCGTCCGCTTGATAGCGCTGACTCGCGTCGCTAACCGGGCCGATAAAGCCTCCCCAAAGATCACTGGCAGAAATTGCCATCAGATCATCAAAATCGCCTACCGGCACCAATACGGGCAGACCCCGCTTGGCAGCACTGTCTCGCAAGGCGTCAACCAAAGCCACATCGCTTTGTTCCCACACAATTTCGCGTTCAGTACCACGATCGTCCACCAGCCATACTAAGACGGACGGACGCGGCGTACCCCATAAAGGCAATCCCGCATCACGCAGCAGCGCTTGCACTTGCTGGCTATCAAAGCCCACTTCAAGGGTCCGTACCGATTCGCTGCTCTCCGTACGCGCCGTTTCACCATATCCTACCTGGGTGATCAAACCATCCACATCATTAAGACGATTCTGCACACTGGGGTTATCGGCAATGTCACGTTGTCCCGAGACTTTGACCAACACGTCCAGCAAGCCTTGTTGCTTAGCCGCTTGTTGCGACGTTTGAGCGCCGTTATCTAATGGTACGCTTGCATGGTACAAATTATTGGCAAAGACGCTGGGTAGCCACAGCATAGCCATCACGGCCATTACAAATCGGATCATAGTTTTTCCACATTGATTGATGGGATGTTGGGATCATAAGCGCTCTTGTCCTCTCTCAGCAATGCTCTTACCTAAAAAAGACCTGATTCCTGACCGTTGGTTCACATAGCCCTCTCACCACGCTGCCTCTCGCCACTAGAATGAAATCCGTTACATCGATTATTTGCTACCGATCTCACATTGATAAATATGACAAGCATCACATCTTGGCTTTGTGCTAACATCTCGCGATTTTTTTTGGAGGTGAGACTATGATGCAAGTTTTACAAGGCGCACAGATGCTATTTGTTGCATTTGGCGCATTGGTATTGGTGCCATTATTAACTGGGCTTGACCCCAATGTCGCCCTCTTTGGTGCCGGTATTGGAACCCTGATTTTTCAACTTATCACCCGTCGCTCCGTCCCCATTTTCCTCGCCTCTTCTTTCGCCTTTATCGCTCCCATTCTTTACGGTGTTAACAACTTTGGTATTCCCGCCACCATGGGCGGCCTAATGGCGGCTGGGATGGTTTACCTGATTATGGGCGGTATTATCCGCGTCAAAGGCGTCGACATCATTCACAAGTTGTTGCCACCTGTGGTGGTGGGTCCTGTCATTATGGTGATTGGTCTGGGGCTTGCGCCAACTGCGGTCAATATGGCGTTGGGGAAAAGTGGCGATGGCGGCACGCAAATTATCGCCGGTGATGTTGCAATTTGGATTTCGTTGCTATCGCTGCTGACCACCATACTGATCAGTGTGTTTGCTAAAGGCTTCTTTAAGTTGGTGCCAATCTTGGCGGGTATCGTGGTGGGATATATCGCCAGCCTTATCATGGGCGTAGTCGATTTCACCGCTGTGACTCAAGCAAGCTGGCTCGCCATGCCCGCCTTTACGCTGCCTGAATTTAATATCAACGCTATCTTATTCATGATCCCCGTGGCGATCGCTCCCGCTGTTGAGCATGTGGGCGATATGTTGGCTATCTCAAATGTCACCCGCAAAGACTACCTGAAAAAACCCGGTCTTCACCGCACCATGGCAGGTGACGGTGCCGCTACCATTGCCGCATCTTTATTCGGTGCGCCACCCAATACCACTTACAGCGAAGTCACCGGAGCCGTGATGCTCACCAAAGCATTTAACCCAGTGATTATGACCTATGCAGCATTAACGGCAATTGTGTTGGCCTTTGTCGGAAAGCTGGGCGCAGTGTTACTGACCATTCCTTTGCCTGTGATGGGCGGGATCATGATCTTATTATTCGGCTCTATCGCGACGGTGGGATTAAATACCCTGATCCGCAATCAAGTCGATCTGCATGACTCTCGCAACCTCGCGATTGTCGGCGTAACCTTGGTCTTTGGTATTGGCGGCATGGCATTCGGCATTGGCGATTTTAGCTTACAAGGCATTAGCCTGTGTGGTCTGGTCGCGATTGTGCTCAACCTTGTGTTGCCACGTAAAATGGGCGAAAACCATATTGTTGACAGTGCGCAGATGGAAGAAGGCTCGCACTAACCCCGATCGAAAAAGGGCGCCGAAGCGCCCTTTTGGATTTTCCCACCTAAGGTGGTTGAGTTGATTAACCTTGCGCCGCACGCGCTTCAACAAGCTTAATCGCTTGCTCAATACGCGCGACCACACGGTCTTTACCAATCAGGTGCATGACCGCATCCACAGAAGGCGATTGACCGCCACCGGTAACCGCAACGCGTAATGGCATGCCCACTTTGCCCATGCCCACATCCAAATCGGCACAGGTATCGGCGATTACTGCTTTTAAGGCTTCCACGCTCCAGTCTTGCAGCGCTTCAATTTTGCCTTTCGCCACTTGTAATGGCTCTAGTGCCACCGGACGCAGGTGCTTTTTCGCCGCCGCTGGGTCGATCTCATCAAAGTCTTGATAGAAGTAACGGCTTTGTTCCGCCAGTTCTACCAAGGTATGACAACGCTCGCCGACCAGCTGGATCACGTCGGTGATGGCCGGGCCTTGGCTAATGTCGATGCCAGCTTGATCGAGGTGCCACTGCAGATGCTGCGCGACCTCTTGCGGGTCAGCGTGCTTAATGTAGTGGTTGTTCAACCACAGCAGCTTTTCAGTGTTAAACGCTGAGGCTGACTTGCTGATCGCCTCAAGGCTAAACAGTTCAATCATCTCATCGAGCGAGAAAATTTCTTGGTCACCATGTGACCAGCCCAAGCGCACCAAATAGTTCAGCAACGCATGAGGCAAGAAGCCCTGATCGCGATATTGCATAACGCTGACCGCACCGTGGCGCTTAGACAGTTTCGCTCCGTCATCACCAAGGATCATCGAGCAATGCGCAAACTCAGGGACCGGTGCGCCCAGCGCTTTGTAGATATTGATMTGACGTGGGGTGTTGTTGATGTGGTCTTCACCACGCACAACTTGGGTGATCCCCATATCCCAGTCATCCACAACCACACAGAAGTTGTAGGTTGGGCTGCCGTCGGTACGGCGGATAATCAGGTCATCCAGTTCACTGTTCGCAATTTCAATACGGCCGCGGATCTTGTCGTCAAAGACAACCTTACCCTCTTTCGGGTTGCGGAAACGGATCACATGCGGGTCATCCGCCTTAGCGTTTTGATTCGCTTCAATCACTTTTGGATGATCAGCGTCGTAGCGTGGCTTAAGACCGTCTGCTTTTTGTTGCTCACGGATCTCATCGAGCAGCTCTTTCGGGGCATAGCATTTATAGGCTTTGTCTTCCGCCAAAAGTTGGTCAACAAGCTGGTTATATCGGTCAAAACGCTTGGTTTGATAATATGGACCTTCATCCCACGTTAAACCCAACCATTCCATCCCTTCTAAGATGGCGTCGATGGCCTCTTGGGTTGAACGCTCAAGATCAGTATCTTCAATACGCAATACAAATTGACCGCCTTGGCTGCGTGCTGCTAGCCAAGAATAGAGTGCTGTACGCGCACCGCCCACGTGCAAAAAGCCGGTTGGGCTGGGGGCAAAGCGGGTTTTGATAGTCATTAGGATCCCTATCCCAGTGGTGAGAATGATGAGTGAGAGTTAGTTTACCAGTACAGGTAAATTCCACAATCGAGGCCACGGGATTCCCCGAAGCCTCGCGGTATTTATTGGTTGATCAGTGCCAGCATGCCGTCTTCATCTAACACAGTCACACCTAAATCTTGCGCTTTGGTCAGTTTCGAGCCAGCGGCTTCACCGGCAATCAAGATATCTGTTTTCGCCGAGACGCTTCCGGTCACTTTAGCCCCTAACGCTTGCAGCGCGGCTTTTGCATCCGTACGCGACATTTGCGACAAGGTACCAGTCAACACGATGGTTTTTCCCGCCAAAGGCTGTGCTTGCGCATCCGTTTGTTGGGCCACTTCCGGCCAGTGGATCCCAGTTTCCAACAGTGCATCCAACACATCTTGGTTGTGAGGTTCGGCAAAGAAGCGAACAATATGGCCCGCCACAATCGTCCCAACATCTGGGACCGCAATCAAGGCTTCTTCATCCGCGGCGCGCAGCGCGTCGAGGGTTTTAAAATGTGTGGCCAGATTTTGTGCCGTGGCTTCGCCAACCTCACGGATCCCCAACGCATAAATAAATCGAGGCAAGGTGGTTGCTTTGGCTTTTTCTAGCGCATCAATCAGATTTTGTGCTGATTTTGGCCCCATTCTATCCAAGGCGGTGACGCGGCCCGCCGTGAGGCGAAACAGATCAGCGGGAGTATGGATCAGCTCTTTTTCAATCAGCTGCTCGACGATTTTATCACCGAGGCCATCAATATCCATCGCCTTACGCGAGGAGAAATGCTTAATGGCTTCTTTACGTTGCGCAAGGCAAATTAACCCGCCAGTACAACGCGCCACCGCTTCACCCTCAACACGAGTGACCGCAGAATCACACACAGGACAAGCAGTTGGAAAAACAATCGGCTGCGCATGTTCTGGACGGCGGCTTTCTACCACGCCGACCACTTGTGGGATCACATCACCCGCGCGACGGATCACCACGGTATCACCGATATGAACCCCTAAACGCTCAATTTCATCGCCATTGTGTAAGGTCGCATTGCTGACCGTCACGCCCCCGACAAAAACAGGTGCCAGTTTTGCGACCGGTGTGATGGCTCCCGTTCGTCCCACTTGGAACTCAACATCGTTGAGGGTGGTAATTTCTTCTTGAGCCGGGAATTTATAAGCAATTGCCCAACGGGGAGCGCGCGCAACAAACCCTAGGGTTTGCTGGCTTTCAATGCTGTCGACTTTTATCACCACCCCGTCAATTTCATAGGGCAATGCATCACGTCGGGCTAAGATGTCTTGGTAGTAGCGTTTGACACCAGCTAAATCCGTCACCTGTTTGACTTCAGGGCTAAGCGCTAGACCCCACTGTTTAAGCTTTTGCAGGCGTTGGAACTGCCCCTCGCCAAATGGTGTCGACATAATGCCAACGGCATAAGCATAAAAACTAAGCGGACGGCTGGCTGCAACTTTAGGGTCCAATTGACGCAGACTACCGGCGGCCGCGTTGCGCGGGTTGGCAAAGGTTTTATCCCCTCGCTTGAGGGCAGCTTCATTAAGTGCCTCAAAGCCCGCTTTAGGCATAAAGACTTCACCGCGCACCTCAAGACGCGTCGGCCAATCTCCCGCCTGCAACGTCAACGGGACGTTACGAATCGTTTTCACATTGTGGGTGATGTTTTCACCCGTGGTGCCATCGCCTCGGGTCGCAGCTTGGACCAAGACACCATTTTCGTAAATCAAGCTAACCGCTAAGCCATCAAGTTTTGGCTCACAGGTATAGGTGACAGACTCGCCATCACCGAGTCTGTCTTTAACACGGCGTTCAAAGTCAGCCAGATCGTCATCACTGAAGGCATTGCCCAAAGATAACATCGCCAACTCGTGGGTCACTGTCTCAAATGCGCTAAGCGGTGCGCCACCCACACGCTGACTCGGCGAATCAGCCGTCACCCATTCAGGGTGCTCAGCTTCAATGGCCAGCAACGTTTGCATTAAACGATCGTACTCCGCGTCCGGCAGCTCAGGGCTGTCTTCGACATAGTAACGATAGGCATGGTAGTTAAGCTGATGCTTCAACGCATCCAGTTGTTCTTTGCTGTAAGCCATGATTGATCTGTTGTGACTGATTGAGTGACAGGCAAGTATATACGTATTAACGGCGAAGATGGAGATGTGTGCGTGTAGGTGGTTGGCCGATGAACAATCACCGACCAACTTCGACCTATGCAGAGAAGGCTTTAACCCGCTCTCGGTACTCGTCAAGGCGAGACGGCGTCATCATGGCGCGCGCATCGTCAAGCACCAGCCCGCCGAGCTCATCGGCAATCTGCTGCGCGGTTTGTAGCATCAGTTTGAAGTTTTGTTCCGGCTCACCATAACAAGGCAAGGTCATGAAGAAGCTAATTCCAGGCGTTTCAAAGCCATCAATATGACCGATATCAAAGGTCCCTGGTTTTACCATGTTCGCGACACTAAACAGCACCTTGCCCGTGCCTGACGGATCGGAATGACGGTGATAAATCCCCATATCACCAAAGCGCAAGCCATGCTGTTCAAGGCTATTGGTTAACTCAAGACCGTTGAAAATGGCATTGTTATTGGCATGAACATGCAAAACAAGCACTTCAGTTTCATCTTCCGACTCGGCGGCTTCACCTTGCTCCGCGTCATGCTCGGCAGTGTCTGGTTGCGCAGTGTCATTAGTGACCGGCGCAGTATCCTCACCGTCTTCTGCTTGATGGGCGGTAAATGGCGCGGCGGATTGCTCGCCCGCTGCAGGCTCAGGGGCATCATCGGCCGCCGACATTGATGGAAAAGCAGGCTCGACGGGGTCTGTCTTCGCGGATTCGTCGGCAAACAAGGGGTCGACATCGGGTTTATCACCAAAACTCACCGCAGGCTCTTTGCGGCTGGGTTTCGGATTGTCGCYAGAGGCGCTTTTGACGACTCGGACTGCGCCTATCCCGTCTTGATCAAACCCTTGGTCGTCTTTGCTGTCATCCAATTTTCCCAGCGGCTTTTCACCAAATTTGGTGCTCTTTTCTTTCTTATTGGTCCAGAGGCCATGCAACAGCAARGCTGCAATTGCTAATGCTCCCAAAACAATCAGTACAAGGCGCAATTCCTGCATCGTCGATTCTCAAATCTGTGTTTGTTCAGCGTATTGATTAGCTTATGGCATAGCGTGCGCAGATACGCAAACGCTTTGTCGATCATAAGCGGGCCACATTGACTAACGCAATGCGTAATCGGTCAACTTAGTTAACTGTATCAAAAGTTGGAGACAATTTAACGAATACAGCGACAGAAATGCGTAAAGTTTCCACGCATTTGACCGTTGTCAGCACCTCGGTTGGGCCAGTAGTATAACCCCAAATCAAAAAGGAGATGTCATGACCCACCGTGTTCATCCTCAGCCTCGAAGCGGGGCTGGCTATTTGTTACAAGGTTTTTCACTGATGCTGACGCCGGGATTACGCCGTTTTGTAGTGATCCCGATTATCGTCAATGTGTTATTGATGGGCGGCGCATTTGCTTATTTATTGTCTCAATTTAGCGATTGGATTGATACTTGGCTTGCGACCCTCCCAGAATGGCTGTCTTGGCTGTCCTTTGTGCTTTGGCCGCTGGTCGTGATTGCTATCTTAGTGGTGTTTTCCTACTTCTTTAGCACCTTAGCTAACTGGATTGCAGCTCCATTCAACGGTTTATTGGCGGAGCATTTAGAGGCCAAGCTGACCGGCGCCCCCTCGCCCAATGAYGGCATGCTCGATGTGGTTAAAGATCTGCCACGGGTAATGAAACGGGAATGGCAAAAACTGATGTACTACATTCCTAAGGCGCTGGGATTGCTGCTGCTATTATGGATCCCCGCCTTAGGCCAAACACTTGGTCCGGTATTGTGGTTTGTATTTAGTGCTTGGATGATGGCCATTCAATACTGTGACTATCCATTTGATAACCACAAGGTAGCCTTCCCGACCATGCGCGACAGCCTGAAACAATGCAGAGGTACATCGCTCAGTTTTGGGGCTGTGGTGATGCTGTTTACCATGACGCCAATCCTGAACCTGTTAGTCATGCCTGCTGCCGTATGCGGCGCCACCGCATTATGGGTCGACACTTATAAGTCGCGACTCGGGCGCTACTAGCTGGTTGTTACCTCACTCAAAAACCTCTACGCTCAGAGAGAAAAGCTCACAATTTCAGTGGGCTTTTCTTTTATTTGCCAATCATTTATTGGTCGATGTCACAATAAGATATAACCAACTGATCCTTTTCAAAACAGGCATCAGAGATATGCTTATAGCCAAACTAATCGGTGTCATGAAGGAACGATACAATGGGTAAGATTTACGAAGACAACACACAAACTATCGGTAATACCCCGCTGGTTCGCCTCAATCGCGTAGCTAAGCCAAACGTGCTTGCCAAAATCGAAGCGCGTAACCCAAGCTTCAGCGTCAAGTGCCGAATCGGCGCCAACATGATTTGGGACGCCGAGAAAAAAGGCACCTTGAAACCCGGTATTGAGCTGATTGAACCGACCAGTGGTAACACGGGGATTGCACTCGCTTATGTTGCTGCCGCACGTGGTTATAAACTCACCTTAACGATGCCTGAGTCGATGAGCTTAGAGCGTCGTAAACTGCTTAAAGCGCTGGGCGCGAAGCTGGTGCTAACCGAAGCGCCGAAAGGCATGAAAGGGGCGATTGCAAAAGCAGAAGAAATCATGGCCGCAGAGCCCGGCAAATACCTAATGCTGCAACAGTTCGATAACCCCGCTAACCCTGAAATCCATGAAAAGACAACGGGACCTGAGCTGTGGGACGACACAGATGGTGAGATTGACGTGTTTGTTGCAGGTGTCGGTACCGGCGGGACACTGACCGGTGTGAGCCGCTACATCAAAAACACCCAAGGTAAAGCGATCACGACCGTCGCCGTTGAGCCTGCAGAGTCGCCTGTGATTGCACAAACTTTGGCCGGTGAAGATGTGCAACCTGCTCCTCACAAAATTCAAGGCATTGGCGCGGGCTTTGTTCCTAAAAACTTGGATGTCAGCCTGATCGACAAAGTGGTTTCTGTCACCTCAGATGAAGCCATCGAAATGGCACGTCGCCTGATGGAAGAAGAAGGCATTTTGGCCGGTATTTCATCAGGTGCGGCTGTGGTTGCTGCCAACAAAATTGCTGAGCTTCCTGAGTTTGCAAACAAGAAGATCGTCACAATTTTGCCAAGTGCTGCAGAACGTTATCTCAGCTCACCGCTGTTCGCAGGCATGTTTACCGAGCTAGAAAACGAACAGTAACAGCAGGTTAGTGTGCACAGCACATTTACCTCCCCCTGACAAAAGGCCCACATCGGGCCTTTTTTGTTTGATTTTTATATTAAGCTTTAGTAAAAAACGTCTGCCTTTTTATTTTCCGCATCAAAATAAAAGCGACATCACCTGATGAGCGGAAGGTCAAAAACGGCAAAAAGATGACAGGAAATTGACATGGATTAAGCTATACGGTCAATTTCTTGGTTAGGTTAACGCCAACGGATAGCGAAAATGCCCGTCAGCGGTTAAGCTAATCTTAGATTTAATACATAGATTTAAAAAAATAGAGATACGGGGTGAATCATGTATAAGAAGCAAGTTGAAATTACTGCAGAAAACGGCCTACACACTCGTCCAGCAGCGCAGTTCGTAAAAGATGCGAAAGCCTATGATGCTGACATCACTGTTGAGTCTAACGGTAAAAGCGCGAGCGCAAAAAGCCTGTTCAAACTTCAAACCCTTGGCTTGACCAAAGGCACCATGGTGACTATCTCTGCTGAAGGTGCGCAAGCACAAGAAGCTGTTGAGCACCTAGTAAAACTGATGGGCGAGCTGGAGTAATCCGGCTCTTTTTCTATCGGTTTTAAGTTTGGTAAACGTAAGGTAAAGCTATGATTTCAGGCATCCTGGCATCACCTGGTATTGCTTTCGGTAAAGCACTGCTGCTGCAAGAAGAAGACGTTGTAATCAATAAAAACAAGATTGCCGCGTCTCAAGTCGATCAAGAAATTCAGCGCGTATTGGATGCTCGCGAAAAGTCTAAGACGCAACTTGAAGCGATCAAAGACAAAGCAAGGGAAACCTTCGGCGAAGAGAAAGAAGCCATCTTCGAAGGTCACATCATGCTGCTAGAAGATGAAGAGCTGGAAGAAGAAATTGTCAGCTTCATCAAGTCAAACCTAGCAACCGCCGACCACGCCATCTACAGCGTGATTGAAGAACAAGCGGTGACGCTTGAGTCACTCGACGACGATTATCTGAAAGAGCGCGCCGCAGACATTCGTGACATTGGCTCACGCTTTGTGAAAAACGCGCTAGGCATCAACATGGTGTCTCTCAGTGCAATTAACGAGCAAGTGATCTTGGTCGCCAACGATTTAACGCCTTCTGAAACGGCGCAAATCGACCTGAACTATGTGCTGGGCTTTATCACAGACATTGGCGGACGTACGTCTCACACCTCGATTATGGCACGCTCGCTTGAGCTTCCAGCCGTGGTGGGTACTAACGATGCGACTGCGAAAATTAAAAATGGCGACATGCTGGTACTGGATGCCGTAAACAACAAGATTGTTGTGAACCCATCTGAAGGCGAGTTGGCGAAATTTAAAGCCATTCGCGATCAGTACCAAGCAGAAAAAGCTGAGCTGGCGAAATTGAAAGATTTGCCTGCCATTACGCTGGACGGTCATCAAGTTGAAGTCTGCGGTAACGTAGGTACCGTCAAAGACTGTGACGGTGTCAACCGTAACGGTGGTGAAGGTGTCGGTCTTTACCGCACCGAGTTCCTATTTATGGACCGTGATTCACTGCCTACCGAAGAAGAACAGTATCAAGCGTACAAAGCGGTCGCTGAGGCGGTTGATGGTCATCCAGTGATCATCCGTACCATGGACATTGGTGGCGATAAAGACCTGCCATACATGGACCTGCCTGACGAAATGAACCCATTCTTGGGTTGGCGTGCAGTGCGTATCAGCTTGGATCGTCGTGAAATTCTGCGTGACCAACTCCGTGCTATTTTGCGTGCATCTGCACACGGTAAAGTCCGCGTGATGTTCCCAATGATCATCTCTGTTGAAGAAATCCGTGAGCTGAAAACCGCGCTAGAGACCTACAAAGCTGAGCTGCGTGAAGAAGACCTCGCCTTTGATGAGTCACTAGAAATCGGTGTGATGGTAGAAACACCAGCGGCCGCCGCCATTGCTCATCACCTTGCTAAAGAAGTCGACTTCTTCAGCATCGGAACCAACGATTTGACCCAGTACACCCTGGCTGTCGACCGTGGCAACGAACTSATTTCTCACCTGTACAATCCACTGTCACCTGCGGTATTGACGGTTATCAAGCAAGTGATTGATGCCTCACATGCCGAAGGTAAATGGACCGGAATGTGCGGAGAACTTGCAGGGGATGAGAAAGCAACGTTACTATTGATGGGTATGGGCCTGGATGAGTTCAGTATGAGTGCCATCTCTATCCCTCGCATCAAGAAGATTATCCGTAATGCCAACTTTGCTGATGTGAAAGCGATGGCCGACACAGCCCTCAATCTGCCAACTGCGGCAGAAATCGAAGCCTATGTCGAAAAATTTATTGCGGAAAAAACCGTCTGCTAATATACAATCAGCAAAGAATTACTGCTTAGGAGCAACACTATGGGTCTGTTCGACAAACTGAAGAAGTTGGTGTCAGAAGACAGCAACGACGCAAGTGCTATTGAAATTATCGCCCCATTATCGGGTGAGATCGTCAACATTGAAGACGTGCCTGATGTTGTGTTTGCTGAGAAAATCGTCGGTGATGGCATTGCAATCAAGCCTTCAGGCGACAAAATGGTAGCACCTGTAAACGGTACTATCGGTAAGATTTTCGAAACCAACCACGCTTTCTCTATCGAGTCTGAAGATGGCGTTGAGCTTTTCGTGCACTTCGGTATTGATACCGTTGAGCTGAAAGGCGAAGGCTTTAAGCGTATTGCAGAAGAAGGCCAAACAGTGAAAGCGGGCGACACCGTGATCGAGTTTGACTTGGGCATGCTGGAAGAAAAAGCTAAATCAACGCTAACCCCGGTTGTTATCTCTAACATGGACGAGATCAAAGAGCTGACTAAGCTTTCTGGTGCCGTCACTGTGGGTGAAACACCTGTACTGCGCGTGACCAAGTAATTCAAATTTGGTCGACGATAAGAAAACGCAGCCTCCGGGCTGCGTTTTTTATTGCCCGTTATGCAACACCGGGTTGGCTAAGACGCTCCACATATTGCGCTAACGTGGTCTGTGAAGGCATAAACATAATGGCGCCGGTCACCGCTTGGGTAAAGCTTAACATCATGTCGGTTTTGCCATCGCGTTCACCAAACATGCTATCTAACATCACATCCAACGGATGTTGCTGTTGGCAATAGGCGAGAAACAATAGCCCATGCTCGCCACTGACACTGCCGTATGGCAGGCTCTGACGAAGAATTTTCAGGCCGACCCCGTTTTCTTTGATGTCCACCCGCCCAACGTGGGATGTATCCGGCATGTCCTCAAGTTCGATGGAGTCAGGCTTGGTGCGTCCAATCACCTTTTCTTGTGCCGCTTGCTGTAACCGCTCCCAAGCTGGTAGATCATGGACATAGCGTTGGACCAAAGCCACACTACCCCCAGCAAACGGTCCGTCTGGGATCACTGCAACCGCTTCACGCGCAAGACCTTGCGGATTTTCCGTGCCATCGATAAAGCCTGTCATATCACGCGCATCGAGATAGCGGAACCCTGCTGTTTCATCCACCACATCCACGACTTTCTTAATGGGGGTTAACCATTGCTGAAAAACATAGAAATTCAAATCGTGCCGCAAACCATGAAGATGAATAAAAACATCACAGTCAGTCTGAGGCGCCCGATGTTTGCGACTCTCTCGGAGACGAAAGTCTGTCACGTCCTCCGGATAGGCTAACCCGTGGGCACGACAAAAAGCAGGGCTAAATCCGACCGCCACACCCATCTGAGCATCACCAAAGACCTCTTGCGTTTGCTTGGCAATCTCAGCCAACCGCTGACATTGCTGTAGCACCAAGGCGGCATCATCAGTGACCTTAAGCATCACATACAATGCATAGGGTCCACCATCAGGGACAATCGCGGACTGTGCCTGTGTCATGTTACTTCTCCTTTGTACTTATTGTTCTCTGTGGCGCTTAAATGTAAGCCACGGATAAACTGGTAAAAAAAACGTTTCACCCGTCGGCTTCTTAACCAATACAAGCTCCCCCACACCACCCATAGTCCGTGGCATGCAATCAACCAATCAAACTGCCCGTCAGTAGCCATTAATGTCCTAAGCACATGCGCCCCTTCCCACCCCCAGACCGGCCAAATTAAGGCATAGCCCCAGTGCCAAAGGCGCTGAGCCCACCAAGGTGCACGGTGACAATTGCCAACCAACAACAGAAGCATGAGAGGTAACACGCCCACCGCCAAACTGGCGTACAGGGCAGGTTTGTCTGGATAAAATAGTGCCAGCAATTCACTGCCTTGCTGTCGACTGACCCCTGCCATCGCGAGTAGCCACCATGCACGGCTTAATAAAATAAGACAGATCAGATAAGTCACGGGCGCTTTTAAAAAGCCCTTCTCGTCATAATGGTGAAGTGTATCCATGTGTATGCCAATATTATTGCGCTATTGACCAACATGACGCGCACACCGAAAAACTGCAAGATCCCGATGAGAATTTGTTACTCTATTCACCTGATATATCATCCGCAGTACGGAGCAAACATGGGGAAACAAGCAGCCGCTGTCTCGCCTGAAACACAGCAAGAAGCCATGCGTGTAGCCAAAGCGACACAAAAACCAGGACAAACCAAAGCCCAAACCAAACTGATTGCCCAAGGCATCGAGAAAGGTATTGCGCAATATAAGAAAGAGCAAAAAGCCAAAGCGCGCGCACACGACAAAGCTCGGAAGAAAAAACAAAAACAAGCGAGTGAGCATACCGACACTGTCACTGCTAGCGCACCGCCACAACCGACAACATCTGCGCGCGATCGCAGCGATAGCCGTCTACCTTGGCTATTATTGGTGATCAGTTGGATTGGCTTTATTAGTTACCTATGGGTGGGATAATGATACGAACACGGACATTGGGGTTACTCGTGGCATTGACGCTTACAGGGTGCTCGACAGGAGACAAGATCATGAAACAGCMGCCGGTCACCGCCTGCGAAGACAGTCCTAACTGCGTATCAAGCAAGGACACTCGACCCAAGTTTGCATTATCACCTTTCACGCTGACCAGTGAGTCTGTCCGGTTTGACGATATCGTCAACACCATTGCCAGTTTGTCAGGCGCGACGCTTATCTCACAACAAGATAGCTATGCCCACTTCACCTTCACGACCCCAGTGCTGCGCTTTGTCGACGACGTCGAGATATCAGTGCACGGCACAGAGCTGACGCTGCGCTCCGCATCTCGTATTGGCTACTATGATTTTGGTGCCAATCGACGACGCGCTGACGCAATTCGTCAGGCGTTACGCGATAGCAAMCTCATTACACCGTCGCCTTAGTTGATATAAGAACGAATATCGCGCTTCTTATCTTCAACCCAATCACGGCGGAAGGGGCCCCAGTCTTTTAGCTGGTAGTACCCATCATTATGGCGTTTGCCATCTTGGATAAAGGTCATGTCGATTCCCAAGCCCGATAATGACTTTAAGACATCTTGAATAGTGCGACGTGGCCAGCCCGTCGCTTCAATCAAGCGCGGAACATTAGGACGTTCCATTTCTTCAACAAGCGCGGCGAGATACAAGCGCCGAGCAAACACAGGATTTAGTTCCATACGAACCTCCGAAAGTTCTGATTAATCCCATTATTCATGTCGGGTAATAGGAGGTTTTGCGTTCGATCAAAACGCCATCAAATCGACGTGCTGCAGACCTATTTAGCGGGAGAATTCACACTCTGCGCGAGATCTCTACCTTGCTATTCATCAGCACATCGATCCCGCGCTAGGTATTGCGTTCACTCTCAACCAGTGTCACTCTTTAATCATGCAAAAACACGACCTAAAAAATCATGACAACTGTATTTGGCATTAAAAACTGCGACACCCTAAAAAAAGCGCTGAAATGGTTAGATAACCAAGGCATCGACTATCAGTATCACGATTATCGCAAGGATGGCTTAGACGCGTCGCTGCTGCGCACCTTCGTTGCTGAGCTCGGCTGGGAAGCGTTGGTGAATAAACGCGGTACGACCTACCGCCAACTGAGCGATGAGCAAAAAGCCAGCCTCGATGAAGCCAGTGCGATAGCCATCATGCTCGATAACCCTGCGATCATTAAACGCCCCCTACTCGTACACAAGGGTAGCTACTATCTCGGCTTTAAAGAGAACCAATACGCTGACATTTTTGCGTAATGTAATGTTCCGTTCATTCTCGTTGTAAGGAAACTAAGATGACTGACAGTGCTACCCTGTCTTTGGCAAAAGATTTGATCAACCGTGAATCAGTCACCCCAGAGGATGCGGGCTGCCAAGATGTAATGATTGCACGCTTAAAAGCATTAGGCTTTACCATTGAGCCGATGGTCTTTGAAGATACCACCAATCTGTGGGCTCGCCGAGGCACCCAAGGGCCATTATTTGCCTTTGCCGGTCATACCGATGTGGTGCCTGCCGGACCGCGCGATCAGTGGCACACGCCACCGTTTGAAGCCGTGGTGATTGACGATCATCTCCATGGTCGCGGCGCCGCCGATATGAAAGGCTCACTGGCCGCAATGGTGGTGGCAGTTGAGCGTTTTGTCGCTGAAAACCCAAATCACCCCGGCTCGATTGCCTTTTTGATCACTTCGGATGAAGAAGGACCATTTATCAATGGTACGACCCGCGTGGTTGATACACTGGTCGCACGCGATGAAATCATTGATATGTGCATTGTTGGTGAGCCTTCGAGTACCCATCATGTGGGGGATGTGGTCAAAAATGGCCGTCGTGGATCGATCACCGGCGATTTGTATGTGCAAGGCACTCAAGGGCATGTTGCCTATCCTCACTTAGCCAATAACCCCGTGCATCAGGCTATGCCTGCCCTTACTGAGCTCGCGCAAACAGTGTGGGATAACGGGAATGACTTCTTCCCGCCGACCAGCTTTCAAATTCCCAATATTCAAGCAGGGACTGGGGCTGCGAATGTGATCCCGGGCGAGTGTCATGCACAGTTTAACTTCCGCTTTAGTACCGAACTTGATAGCGAAACCATCAAGCAACGGGTCTATTCCATCCTTGATGCTCACGGGTTGGAGTATCGTCTTGAATGGACTCATAGCGGCGACCCCTTTTTAACCGACAAAGGCACCCTACTCGATGCGGTGGTCGAAGCGGTCGAAGAAGTCAATCATCAAACGCCCCAGCTGTTAACCACAGGCGGCACGTCTGATGGTCGCTTTATTGCTAAAATGGGTGCACAAGTGATTGAACTGGGTCCGGTGAATGCCACGATTCATAAAGTGAACGAGTGCGTTAGCATTCCCGATCTTGAAAAGCTCACCGACATGTACCAAAAAGTGCTGGAGAAAGCCCTACGTTGACCTTAAGTCTTGCACAATTAACCGGGCAAGATATGCAATTTCTCGTGCCAATCAATGCCCGGCCGAATGCGCCTTGTTTGCACCCCGAGGTGCTTGAGCACCTTGAGGCGTTGCGCCATAGTGCGCAAAAAGCCGGCTTTACGCTAACCATCGCCAGTGCTCATCGGTCTTTTGACAGACAACTGGCGATTTGGAATGGCAAATACCGAGGCGAAAAGCCGGTCTTAGACGACCACGGCCAACCGATTGACATTCACACCCTCACCGATAACGAGCGAGTGCGAGCAATCTTGCGTTGGTCCGCCCTTCCGGGCACCAGCCGTCACCATTGGGGAACGGATTTGGATGTGTTTGACCAACAGGCATTGGCACCCGGTGAATCGTTAGCGCTGACACAAGCAGAATACGATCATGGGCCTCAGGCCCGATTCGCAACCTGGCTGCACGCTCATGCGCCGCGCTACGGATTTTTCTTCCCCTATGCGCAGGACCAAGGAGGCGTTGCTCGCGAGCCGTGGCACATTAGCCATATCGCCACCAGCCAACCTCTGCTTAATGCCTTGACCTTAGATGGCTTGCATCGCGTGATTGAGCAAGCGCCCATTCTGGGACAGCAGGCTATTCTTGAACAACTAGATTGGATATATTCAACCTATGTCACCAACATCTGCGAGGTGCACTCATGGAATGGCTAACCAATCCTTATGTGATTATCGCGATTGTGGTCGCGGTCGTGGTCAGCAATATTATGGCGCTTAAGTACACAGCGAATGCTAAGTTTGGGCTTAAATATAAAGATAAACCTGACGATAAAACCGACGCTGACGAAACACACCCCAACGACACACCATCGACAAAAAAATAGCGCCATGATGGCGCTATTTTCTCTTAAAAAAACGCAAACGTTTGCGTTTTTAAGCCAAAAAATTACAGGTTCAGGCCAATACGCTTCGCCACTTCGATGTAGGCTTCAACAACGCCACCCAAACCTTGACGGAAGCGGTCTTTATCCAGCTTTTCTCGGGTGTTGGCATCCCACAAGCGGCAGCCATCTGGGCTAAACTCGTCACCGAGGACAATGTTTCCTTGATGGTCAACACCAAACTCGAGTTTGTAATCCACCAGCAACAAGTCACCTTCAGCAAACAAAGCTTTCAGCACATCATTAACCTGATAGGTCAGCGCTTTCATGGTCTCCAGTTGTGCTTGTGTGGCAAATCCTAGCGACTCACAGAGCGATTCATTGACCATAGGGTCATGCAACGCATCATTTTTAAGAAACAGCTCAAATGTCGGTGGCGTCAACGCCGTGCCTTCTTCAACGCCTAGGCGGCGACACAAAGAGCCAGCGGCAATATTGCGGACCACACATTCTACTGGGATCATCTCCAGTTTTYTTACCACCGCTTCGGTATCAGACAGTAGCTGATCCATTTGGGTCGGGATACCAGCCGCTTCCAGCTTTTGCATGATGAAGTGGTTAAACTTGTTATTCACTTCCCCTTTGCGATCTAGCTGCTCTACTCGCTCACCGTCAAACGCAGAGGTGTCGTTACGAAAGTGCAGAATAAAGCGGTTTTCATCATCAGTTGCATACACAGACTTCGCTTTACCGCGATACAACTCAGCACGTTTTTCCATTACCTATACTCTCCATTAGGCGCTAAAAACGAGGGACGCCATAAGGCGTCCCTGGGTGATTATGGGGTTGGCGCATTGCCAAGCTGGGCAATAACCGCTTTCAGTGCAGGACTCAAGGCTTTGAGCGTTTCCTCTTTCACTGGTTTCCCTTTGCTGGTGGTCACGTTGATTGAGGTTCGGTTCCCCAAATCGCCTAACAGCAAGGTATAGCTATTATCGCTTAAACTAATTGGCGCAACGCCCAACGCTTGCCAGCTTTCATCGCTGGGCGCGACGTGGCGTGTTTTCACAGTGCCTTGCGATTGATTGCTGCTTTCAATCGAAAAACCGAGCGGCTTGATGATCGCTGGCAGCTTTTCCCACACCACATCATACGGCGCACGGGCAATAATAACCGGCAAACCGCTGCGATCAGTGCCAAAGCTGATTGGAATATCAGACTGCTGCTGCTGCGCGATACGGCGAGCCTCAGCACGTAAGGCAGCGTCATGACTCACCGTGATCAAATTAGTCATCAGGGTGTTATAACGTTCGCTTAGCGCGGGGGTCAGCGGTTGCTCACCTTTTTGCGCACGCCATTCAATCAAGTTGACACCGAGGGCGAAACGACGGCCCTGCTCTAGGCGGGCAATACGAAAGCGCGCCTGATGCTCGCTGTCTTCTTTTTCCCACGCAATCCAGCCCGTCTCGAGCTGATTCTCTTCGCGCTGAGCAACCGGGATGGTGCCGTCATCCGCCAAGCGCTCCACAGTTTGCCAAAGTGACGACAGCTGCTTTTCATTCACCACCGCTAAGGTAACCCCGCGGCTGTCTCGCTCAATACGTGCTCCCGGCACAAGGTCCAACACCTGACGCGGCGGACGAATGTCTACGTCTTTGCCCACCTCTCCCTCAAAATCTTGTGATGGGATTTGGTAATTGGTTGAAAAGTAGGGCGCTTGGTCTGGCAAAGTTTGCCATTCTGAAAGCGGGGTCGTGTTTAAATAGTCGAAATCATCTTTCGCCTGACGACGTTGCTCGGCGCCACCACTGCAAGCAACCAATCCGGTTACCATGATGGCACAAAGGCCGAGCCTAAATACTGGTTTCATTCGCACTCCAACAGCTTAAACAACACCTGCAACCTGCATGGCCTCGCGCACGGTGGGGCGCAAGTGTTCGCTTAATTCGGTTAATGGCAGACGTAGGTGGCCATCCTCAATCAAGCCCATTTCACGGACTGCCCATTTCACAGGAATCGGATTGGCCTCGTCAAAGAGGTGGCGATGCAATGGGATCAAGGTTTCGTTAATCGCGTGTGCTTGGTCAGCCTCTCCAGCACGGGCGAGTTGGATCATTTTCGCCATCTGTGCCGCAGCCACGTTATTGGTCACGGAGATCACACCGTGGCCCCCTGCAAGCACAAAATCGAGCCCTGTTAAATCATCGCCACTGAATAAGAGGAAGTCGTCGCCACAAAGTTCCTTATGAATGGCTACGCGGCTCACATCTGCGGTAGCATCTTTTAAGCCGATGATGTTGTCAAACTGCGCCAAACGCGCCACGGTTTCGGGTTGTAAGTCGACCGCGGTACGCCCGGGCACGTTGTACAAGATTTGCGGTAAATCGCTTGCTTCGGCGATCGCTTTGTAATGCTGGAACAAGCCTTCTTGGGTCGGCTTGTTGTAGTAAGGGGTTACGCTCAAACACGCCGCGACGCCTGAACCTGCAAACATTTTACTGAAGGTAATAGCTTCATGAGTGGCATTGGCCCCCGTCCCCGCGATCACAGGGATACGGCCATCGGCGAATTCCAAAGTCTTTAAAACAACCTTGATATGTTCGTCAACCGTAACAGTCGACGACTCACCGGTCGTACCAACTGCGACAATAGCATCGGTTCCCGATTGGATATGGAACTCGACCAGTTTTTTCAGGCTAACGTAATCAACTTCGCCGTGTGCATCCATTGGTGTGACAAGCGCCACAATGCTTCCAGAAACCATGTTTGTCTCCCTTCGTGTTAATGATGCAATGTTACTTTTGGCGTCTGGCAAACACAAGAACAACCCTACGCGCAACACAGGATTAGCAGAAAATTTTTTCGTCGCTGCCAGACCGTGTGATTAAGGTACCATTCAAGGTGACCACCATGGGGTTAATTTCCGGTCAAAGGATGTCAGCGCACAGTGATCGCCACATCAGCGGGTTGCGTAAATTCGTCAAGTCCCTATCATCGTTGAATAACTCGCGAACAACAAAAAGGAAACCTCTCGCATGCAAACCTTGACTGCTGGCGCCACCGCGCCTGACTTCTCACTACAAGATCAAAATGGCGATACGGTCACGCTTAGCCAATTCAAAGGCGACAAGCGTGTTCTGGTTTACTTTTACCCAAAAGCCATGACCCCGGGCTGTACAACGCAAGCTTGCTCACTGCGTGATACCAAAGCAGAACTGGATGCGTTGGACACCGTGGTGTTGGGGATAAGCCCCGATCCGGTAAAAAAACTGGCGCGCTTTGTTGAGCGTGACTCACTGAATTTCACCTTGTTAAGCGACGAAGACCACGCTGTCGCGGATGCTTTTGGCGTTTGGGGACCGAAGAAATTCATGGGTAAAGAGTACGATGGCATTCATCGCCTCAGCTTTTTAATTGGCAAAGATGGCAATGTTGAACATGTGTTCAACAAGTTTAAAACCAAAGACCATCACCAAGTTGTGTTGGACTACTTACAGCAAGCCTGATAGCGGTTATCGCCGTCCATTTCCCTTAACGACAAAGAGCATGGCAAACGCCATGCTCTTTTTTGGGGAGCCAATACACCATTAACCCACGGGTTTGGCTAATCCTTCTGGGTAGCCCCGCTCCGTCGCTAATTGACACGCGGTCGCAACAATCTGCGCGTGACTCGGACGCGGCAAAGGATAGGTTGCGTCAGGCGAAAGCCATCCAACATCTTCAAAGTGCGAGAGAATCTTGTTGATAGCAGTCAGTGCCGAAGAGGCTTTGACAATCTCTAAACGTGCATAACGCTCACCGTCGAACGACACATCAGAGGCACGCAAAGACGGGTCGTCTCCGGGGATCTGTTGTGCGCCACACAGTGGTTTGCCCCCCACTTCAGCGTCCTGAAAATCAGGGAGCCACTGCGCGAAGTGCGCAATTGCCCGCTCGGTGCGCTCGCAGGCATGTGACCATGACCAACCTTTATCGATATTTTTCACATACTCAGCAGCCACAGCCGGCTGCGCCGAGTCGTGGGTGCTACTGACTAAGCCACCTTCGAACAAAGTAATGTCTTTGGTCATGCCATGGAGTTGGAAAAAGCCATCAGGATACGGCGTCAGCTGCGCCATGCCTTGTGGCGTGCCGCGTTCACCGTGAACAATAATTTCTGGCCACTGACAAGTGCTGCTTGGCCAATGGGCAATGTAAGCCGCTTTGTATTCGACAAGACGACGACGCGCAAAGCCCGCTTGATCATCAATGGTGCCGGTTCTAAAACCCGCCGCATTAATCAGATAATCCACATCCGTTGATTGAACTTGCCCGTGTGCATCTTGGTAGGTGACTGTCCACCCCGCGCCATTTGCTTGGGTGTTAATCACTTTATGATTAAACGCGAGCTGGCAGTGCGAGACATCGGCAAGGGCCAGTTGCGCTTCAGCAGCAAGGCGGAAGACACTCAAACCATACTCTTGCACCAATACCAGCGGATACTTCATGCTATCGAGGCGCAAGGACTGCGCGACAGGCCACATCCAGCGTTCGGCCGCGTCGGTCAAACTTTCATACTCTCGCTGTTTCAGCGCAGCTAAATCGGCTTGATGAAAGAGGCGAAAATAATCTTCGGGCTCGCCCATTACCTTGTTAGCATTATCCATCTCGACAAGTTGCGCGTAGCGTGCTTGAAGGGTCTCTAGGCGCGCAACCACGCTATCCAGAGATCCTTTATCTTGCTGAGGAACCGCCAGAACCGTAGGACGGCGGTTGACTGAGTGTGGATACATGCGCACTGTCGCGACAGACTGCTCGAGCAAGGTTAAGCACTGATCGAGTGAAATCTCGCGGTAGAGGTTGCCCCCTGCATGCAAGTGGCAGATAGGTGGACCATTCACTAACCCAGTGCCTGCTTCAAACAACTGGGTGTCGATGCCACGCTCTGCCAGCCGCATCGCCGCCGTTGTTCCCGCGACACCGCCACCAATGACCGCGACACGAAACCGATTTACCTGTGTTTGTTGTTGCCTTTGTTGTTCCATGCCAACTCTTTTATATGTACTGCTTTTCTGGGCCAAACTGGTGCGGAAAAGGCACGCGCTTCCCCGCTCAACCTTGTTTATTAGAGCGGCGAACGTGGGATGGATCACTGACCATCAGGTTTCGGATCGTCCTCAAGCTCAATCACAGGCAACGCCTGCCAAACCGCCTTCACCAAGGTCGCCAATGGAATAGCAAAAAATACGCCCCAAAAGCCCCAGAGTCCACCGAAAACCAGTACGGCTATTATGATGGCAACGGGATGCAAGTTAACAGCCTCAGAAAACAGCACAGGCACTAATACATTGCCATCAAGCGCTTGAATCACGCCATAAGCAATCATGACGTACCAAAATTCAGGCGTGAGCCCCCACTGAAACAGCGCCACAATTGCGATCGGTAAGGTGACAACCGCCGCGCCGATATAGGGGATCAGCACTGAGAACCCGGTCGCTACGCTAAGTAGCACCGCATACTCGAGCCCCAACACGCTGAACGTCACATAGCTCACGCTACCTACGATCAAAATTTCCGTGACCTTGCCACGAATATAATTGGAGATTTGTTGGTTCATTTCATGACCCACACGCGAGGCTAAGCGTCGGTTACGGGGCAATAAACCTTTAAACATGGCCAACATTTCTTGCTTATCTTTGAGCAGGAAAAATACCAACAGCGGCACTAACACGAGATAAACCGCCAAAGCAACCAAGTTCACTAACGAAGACAGGGATCCTTTCACCAAGGTTTCGCCCATGCGCAGCACGTTATTTTGCAGCGTATCGACAAAGGTGTTGATCATATGAGGCTTGATCAATTCAGGGTAGCGTTCAGGCAAGCTCAGCATCAGCGCCTGCACGTTATTAAACATATTGGGCACATCCGCCACCAAGTTCACCCCTTGGTTCCAAATGGTCGGCACTAAACCAAAGGCCGCCATCATGGTCATGCCCACGAACAAAGTGCTGACCACCATCACCGACAAGGTGCGCGGCAAACCAATACGGGTTAAGCGATTAACAGGCCAATCCAGTAAGTAAGCAATCACAATGGCAGCCAGTAACGGCGCCAGCAAATTGCCAAAGAAATAGATAGTGATAAAGCCAACTAGCAAGATGGCAACCAAGCTCACTGCATGTGGGTCGGAGAAGCGCCGCCGATACCAGCGGTTTAACATATCAAACATAATCGATCCGTTATTCTTTGGTTACTTTCAAGCGCGCCTGTTGCGGCCTATCCAGCCACTCGATGGTAAAGGTTTGCTGTTCAAAATAGCGCGGAATGTCTTGTTGCGCGCCAGCATCCCCCAGCAAAATGATAAGCTGATCACCGTGTCCTAACTGTGCGGCAGCACGTTTGGCAAGCAGTAATGCCATCGGGCAGACATGCTCACGTAAATCAAGCGTTTGACATTCCATTCTGTCTCACCGGTAGGTATTATCGCCTGCATTGTAATGGACATTAGACAGAACGCCAACGAAACCCACACGCATTTTATTGGTCTGTATCCTAGGTTACATTCCGTTTGCTAACGAAAGGTTCACGCTATCATGCCGCTACGTGCTTTGCGCCATTCACACTCTCTTATGCCGTCTAAACGGTCGGGTCGCCGCTTGTTGGCCTATCTTTTAGCGGGCCTTTTGGCTACCGCCCCTGCTACCGCCAGCACCGAGCAATATGGATTCGATTTACCGGATATCGGCACCGCCGCTGCGGGAACGCTGACCATTGCGCAAGAGAAGGAATTTGGTGATGCCTATATGCGGATGCTGCGCGCCAGTAAACCCATTATCAGCGACCCATTGCTTTCTGAGTATGTGAATGCGCTCGGCCATCGTCTTGTCGCCAATGCCAATGATGTGCGCACGCCGTTTCAATTTATTCTCATTAATAACCAAGCGATTAATGCATTCGCGTTCTTCGGCGGTTATGTTGCTATGCATTCTGGCTTGTTTTTACATGCCAATACTGAGAGTGAACTTGCGTCCGTCATGGCGCATGAAATCGCCCACGTGACCCAGCGTCACTTAGCCCGCAGCATGGAAGACCAAGCCAAGAAATCCCCACTGACAGTGGCCGCATTGGTGGGGTCGCTAATGCTCGCCATTGCCGCACCAGAGGCTGGTATTGCCGCTGCCCATGCTGCCACAGCAGGCACCATTCAAAGCCGTATCAATTATACGCGCCGTAACGAAGAAGAAGCCGATCGGATCGGCATCGACACCTTAGCCCGCGCCGACTTCGATGTCAGCGCAATGCCTCGCTTTTTCACTCGACTGGCCGATGAATATCGCTATGCCAGTAAGATGCCGGAATATTTCAGCACTCACCCGTTACCCGAATCACGTATCACCGACTCTCGGGCTCGAGCGCGGCAATATCCTCAAAAGCGTGTGCCTCTGTCGCCCGACTACCACTTGGCACGCGCTCGCATTGTGGCCCGTTATAGCGGCATCGCCGCTGAATCGGCAATGGATTGGTTCACGCGTAAGCTGAAAAAAGCATCACCGGCGGAAAAGCAAAGCCTCAATTACGGCGTGGCGCTCTTGCACATTGATGCGCACCGCTTTGATGAAGCACGCGCTTTGCTGAAGCCACTTATCCAAGCGCAACCGAACAATCGCTTTTTTATCGATGCAATGACAGATCTTGATATCGGCGAGAAGCACTTTGACAAAGCACTTTCACGGCTGAATGATGCACTCGCCAATCAGCCCGATAATCGCGTCCTTCTCCTGAACCGTGCTTATACCTACGTCAAAGCCCAACGGGGTCAGGAAGCGATTCCGGCGCTCGAGCGTTATACCCACCAATATCCCGATGACAGTAATGGCTGGTTTTTGTTACAACAAGCGTACGAGAGTACCGGTACGCATCGGGATGGCGAGCTTGCCGCCCAAGGCGAGCGCTACGCGTTGCGTGGTCAATGGTCAAAAGCCATTCGTAATTACACCCAAGCCAGCCAACTTGTCGAGTTGGGAAGCTTGGCACAAGCACGCTATGATGCGCGGCTTGATCAGCTTCGTCATCAGCAAGCGCGCTTTAACGCCCTAAAAGATCGTTAATTCATTCAAATAAGGATATCTGTCGTGACCACTATTACGCTTTATCACAACCCGCGTTGTTCCAAAAGCCGTGAAACACTTGCACTGCTCGAATCCAATGGCGTGCAACCAAACATCGTTAAGTATCTGGAAACGCCTCCGTCTGCCGACACCTTGACCGCCTTGAAAGATAAGCTCGGCATCCGCTCATTTCGCGACATGATGCGCACCAAGGAAGCAGACTATAAAACCGCTCAGCTGGGTGATGCCAGCGTGACGGAAGCACAACTGCTCGACGCAATGGTCAACAACCCTAAACTCATTGAGCGCCCTATCGCTGTTAAGGCTGAGCGTGCTGTTATTGGTCGTCCACCAGAAAACGTTTTGGATCTTTTGGCATGACAAAAGTACTGGTGCTTTACTACAGCCGCTCAGGCAATACCCGCAAATTAGCGCAACAGCTAGCGCGAGGCATTGAATCTCAGGGCGTGGAGGCCGTGTTACGTACGGTGCCAGAATTGCCGAGTTACACAGACGGAAAAACACCGGCCCATTCAGCCAGCGATCCTTTTGTGACTCGCCAAGACTTGCTCGACTGTGACGGGCTAGCCTTGGGTAGCCCGGTGCGTTTCGGCAATATGGCCGCGCCACTCAAGCATTTTATCGACAGTACCAGTGCCGAGTGGCTCTCTGGGGCCTTAATCGATAAACCTGCCGCCGTGTTTGGGGCCGGCTCTATGCTTCATGGTGGACAAGAAACCACCCTGCTCACCATGACGGTGCCCCTGCTACATCACGGTATGATTCTTGTTGGCGTGCCGCACAGTGAAAGTGCACTGCACACCACCCAAGGCGGTGGTTCGCCCTATGGAGCCTCGAGTGTGAGCAACGCTCAAACCCCTTTGCTCGCCGATGAGAAAAAAATAGCCAATGCACTCGGCCAACGGCTCGCTTCACTCGCACGCACGCTCAACCCCACTAGCTCGTAAAAGGACATCACAGTGACTGACCCTCGTCTTGCATTGATGCGTAAACTCTCGCTTGCCAGCAACCTTGGCCTAATCGCTTGGGTAGCGCTTTGGCACGCCTACCTATCTCCTCACCCGCACTTAAACGCGTGGGCGGTCACGATCGGTTGGCTGGTGCCTTTGCTGTTGCCACTGCCTGGATTGATTAAGGGCAAAGCGTTCACTCACGCCTGGGCCAACTTTATTTTAATGTTTTACTTTTTACATGCCCTAACCCTGATATATGTCGATGAGGGCGAACGCTGGCTGGCGGTAGCCGAGCTTGTGCTGGTCAGCAGTGCATTTTGGAGCAATATTGTGTTTGCTCGCTGGATGGGAAAAGCGCAAGGACTCAAATTGCCTCGACTATCTCAGGTTGAGAAAGAAGAAAAAGCACGCTTTGAAGGTGCCAAAGGTGAAGAATAAGCCCGCCTGAGGCATGGATAACGCAAGGGCCGGGGTTGCCGGCCCACTTTTGCTTTAGGCTGGGTAAGCGCGACGGGTAAAAAAGCGATGCCCGCATTTCACACAAGGATGAATCACATCCACGCGATTATGGCGAGTCTGGTGCTGGCATTGTTCACATTGCAATATACCTAACCCCACAATCTCCCCGGCTTCGTACACCCCTTGATGCTGCAAATCATCAAACACTTCACGCCATTCCAGCTGCGTTCGATCGGTGATCTCCGCCAGTTGTTCCCAAATGGTGTCAGCAATCAGGTCGTTAAAAACCTCACTGTCTATCTCATCGGCCTGTGATTTGTCATATTGCGCGCCAAACGCTTTCACATCACGTTTGAAGTACGCCTCAATCAATGCCCATTCATCTTTGGTTAAATCCGCTGCGGCCTTAAGGTATTGCTCCGACAACTCCACCCAGCGCGCAAGGGATTCAGGACTGTTTTCCAGCGCTTCTTTAACGCGCTCGATGATGCTTTGTTGGGTATCTTTCTCTTTATTCATCGTCCTGCTCCTGATTCAAGTGTTGTTGCGGTCTTTGCCTTTCGTTATTCTATGACGATATTTCTCTTTCAGGTTTTACCTTTCTCACAGAATCTCGGAAGCCATCGATGCAAGAACAATATAGCCCGCAAGATATTGAACAAAAAGTTCAAGCCCATTGGGACGAAAATAAAACCTTTGTGGTTCATGAAGACCCTAACAAAGAAAAATTTTATTGTCTTTCTATGTTCCCATACCCCAGTGGTCGTTTGCACATGGGACATGTGCGCAACTACACCATCGGTGACGTCATTTCACGCTACCAGCGCCTGCAAGGTAAAAACGTGATGCAGCCTATCGGTTGGGACGCCTTTGGCCTACCCGCTGAGGGCGCGGCGATTAAAAACAAAACCGCACCGGCACCTTGGACCTACGAAAACATTGATTACATGAAAGGCCAGCTGAAAATGCTGGGCTTTGGTTACGATTGGAACCGTGAAGTCGCCACCTGTAGTCCAGATTACTACCGCTGGGAACAAGAGTTCTTCACCAAGCTTTACAACAAAGGCTTGGTATACAAGAAAACCTCGTCGGTAAACTGGTGTCCGAATGACCAAACCGTTTTGGCCAATGAGCAGGTACACGAAGGCTGCTGCTGGCGTTGTGACACACCGGTTGAGCAAAAAGAAATCCCTCAGTGGTTTATTAAAATCACCGACTATGCAGAAGAACTGTTGCAAGACATCGATAAATTGGATGGTTGGCCAGAAATGGTTAAAACCATGCAACGCAACTGGATTGGCCGCTCTGAAGGGGTTGAACTGACCTTTGAAGTAGAAGGCGATCACCCTGCACTGGATGTGTACACCACGCGTCCTGATACCCTGATGGGCGTCACCTATGTGGGCATTGCCGCTGGTCACCCACTCGCGGATGCCGCTGCCAAACAAAATCCAGCGTTGGCTGAATTTGTACAAGAGTGCCGTAACACCAAGGTTGCTGAAGCAGAGCTTGCAACCATGGAGAAAAAAGGCATGGCAACCGGCTTGTACGCGACACACCCTCTAAACGGTCGTCGTGTGCCTATCTTTGTCGCCAACTTTGTCTTGATGGATTATGGCACAGGCGCCGTCATGGCCGTGCCAGCACACGACCAGCGCGACTTTGAGTTCGCCAGCAAATACGGCCTCGATATTGAACCGGTGATCCTTGACGAAAATGGCCAAGCGCCAGATCTGTCCGAGCAAGCGCATACCGAGAAAGGCAAACTGTTTAACTCTGGCGAATTTGACGGCCTAGACTTTGATGCCGCGTTTAATGCGATTGCCGCCAAGCTTGAATCGCTGGGTAAAGGCAAGAAAACCGTTAACTTCCGTCTGCGTGACTGGGGCGTTTCTCGTCAGCGCTACTGGGGTGCACCTATCCCAATGCTGAACACAGAAGACGGTGAAGTGGTGCCTGTCCCTAGCGATGAGCTGCCTGTCATCTTGCCAGAAGACGTGGTTATGGACGGCGTGCAAAGCCCGATCAAAGCCGATAAGCAATGGGCGCAAACCCAGTATCAAGGCAAGCCTGCGCTGCGTGAAACCGACACCTTTGATACCTTCATGGAGTCATCTTGGTATTACGCACGTTATTGTTCGCCACAAGCAGACCAAATGCTCGATCCAGCCGCCGCGAACTACTGGCTGCCGGTGGACCAGTACATTGGCGGAATTGAACATGCGTGTATGCACCTGCTTTACTCACGCTTCTTCCATAAACTGCTCCGTGACGACAACATGGTCGACAGTGACGAGCCTTTTAAGCAGCTACTTTGCCAAGGCATGGTGCTTGCCGACGCCTTCTACTACAACGACGAGAAAGGCGTGCGAGTTTGGGTCTCGCCCACCGATGTGACCGTCGAACGCGACAGCAAAGGCAAGATCATCAAAGCTATCGACAATGAAGGACGCGAAGTCGTGCACACTGGCATGACCAAGATGTCAAAGTCGAAGAACAATGGTATCGACCCGCAATTGATGGTCGAAAAATATGGTGCCGACACCGTACGCTTGTTCATGATGTTTGCCGCGCCAGCAGAAATGACCCTTGAGTGGCAAGAGTCAGGCGTCGAAGGCTCTCACCGCTTCTTGCGTCGCGTGTGGAAATTGGTTTACGAGCACAGCGCCAAAGGTGCCGTCGCAGCACTCGATGCTAGCGCCCTGAACAATGAGCAGAAAGCACTGCGCCGTGACGTTCACAAAACCATTGCTAAGGTGAGTGACGACATGGGTCGTCGTCAGACGTTCAACACTGCGATTGCTGCGATTATGGAGCTGATGAACCGTTTGGTGAAAGCACCACAAGAGAGCGAGCAAGACCGAGCCGTGCTGGATGAAGCGCTGAAAGCGATTGTTGTGATGCTCTATCCAATCACCCCACACATCAGCTTTACGCTGTGGGAAGCGCTGGGTGAACAGAACATTGATGACGCCCAATGGCCACAGGCTGACCAAGATGCCATGGTTGAAGATGAAAAGCTCATCATCGTCCAAGTTAACGGAAAACTGCGTGCCAAAATCACCGTTGCCGCTGACGCCGAAAAAGATGCGGTCGAAGCACAAGCGATGGCTGATGAAAATGTGGTTAAGTTTACTGACGGGAAAACCGTGCGCAAAGTCATCTATGTACCAGGTAAACTGGTTAACATTGTTGCTAACTAAACAAGGAGCAGTAGCGTGACCCTGTTTCAACCTGTGTTTCGCTTCCTGC
>NZ_MUFL01000004.1:0-73870 GCF_001995355.1 Salinivibrio sp. PR919
CAAAACAAAATTTTGCTTGGCGACCATAGCGCTTTGGACCCACCTGACTCCATGCCGAACTCAGTAGTGAAACGAAGCAGCGCCGATGGTAGTGTGGGGTCTCCCCATGTGAGAGTAGGACATCGCCAGGCTTTGATTATAAATTGTGACTGTTGCTTGCGATTTTTGATAGCTACGGTGCTCATGTACTGACGTACATTGCGCGTCTCGCTTCAAAACTCCCGTCACACAGACACAATTTAAGCATCAAAGCAGATATGCGTAAGACTTTGATTAGAAAATATTAAGCCCTGACCTCACGGTCGGGGCTTTTTTGTATCTTGAGAGTGCATCAGCCCTGCGCGTCTCGATTCAACATCCTCACCGCATCAAACAAGATAATCTAATTAGAGCTTAATGTTGGGCTTTAGTTAGCAAAAATTTAAGCATCAAAGCGGATATGCGTAAGACTTTGATGAGAAAACATCAAGCCCTGACCTGACGGTCGGGGCTTTTTTGTATTTGGAAGATCAATAAAGCTCTTGCCCTTTATGCCTTGCTTTAGACTGCCTGCTAAGTAGATAGCATTTCATTTTCTACTTACCCAAGATCCAATAAAAAGCCCCGTCTTGTCGACGGGGCTTTGTCTTTTCAGCTATGTAATAGCTCGATTATTGAATTTTACTGACTCGGCTTACGCGCTCACCTGAAATGGTACGTAGCTGTACCGGGGCGCTGACGTGAGGAGCGTTTGCCGCATCATAGGTCTGCCAGCTTGCACCACTATCAGTTGAGTACTCAATGGTGAGTCCAGGGAATGGCGAGTTCGCTTTCAATATACCACTTTCTATCACCCCACCCGGAACGGGTAAGCGGAACCCAACACCCTGTTGCTCTAGTTGTGGGAACCAGTAGTTCGCTAACTGATTGGCAAAGAGGTTGTAATCAATGTTGCGCTTGGTTTGATTCGCCTCTTGTCCGGTTTGAGTGCTTGCTTCCCACTCGGCACGGTGCCAAGCTCGCTCAGCCATGGCGAAGAGGCGAGGGAAGGTCATGGATTCAAATTGGCCATCGGAGCGAATGGTTTCACTCCAAATAGATGCCTGTAAACCGAGCACGTTTTCTGGACGCGTCAGTGTTTTCACGGTGGCAGCGTCTAGTACCTCTTGTTTGGTGATAGGTGCACCATTGCGTTTTGCATCTGCGTTAGCGTAGAGATCATCGGGCATAAAGCTAAACGTCTTACGGGTGTCGGTAAAACGGGGGGCCCAATAATAGCCGCGCTCACTTGGGTCTGGCTCATAGGGGTGGTCAAAATAGAGGTGTGTGGCTTGGTTATAGATAACCCCATAGCCATTGTTGGCGAGATTATAGGCGCGATCGGCAACGCCCCACTCCCAGATATTTTGCCACGCATTGCCATAGACGTGCTCATTGGCAAGTTGTGCGCGTGGATAGACCTTGTTGTTGTGCATGAGGCCATCTTCCCAACCACCGAGATCGAGCTGATGACGTTGGGTAATGTGCGAAATACGTTCGACAAAGTACTGACTCAGATCGTCAACACTGTTCACACCTGCATTGTTGTCTGCAATAAAGGTCTGACAGACGGGTGACTCTTTCCAAGCACCGGCAATTTCATCACCACCAAAGTGGAATGTATCGAGCGGCTGTATGTCTCGATGCGCATCGACGAGCGCCGCAACCACTGTATCGACGAAGCGATAACTGGATTCCATACAAACATTCATCGCATTGTCTGTGAACATTTGCACAGAAAGGTATTGCGTGTCGTCTTCAAAGTCCGTGAGCAAATATTCTTTCGCTTTGGCTTCATCACCTTGTGCCATGTACTTGTGGTAACGCGCTTCCATCGCTTTAATGGCCGCGTGCGCGTGACCTGGCATATCTACTTCTGGAATGACGGTGATATTGAGTGCCTCTGCCTTACGCAGAATCGCTTGATAATCTTCCGTAGTGTAATACCCATTGGATGCTTCGGTGCCGTCAGGCCCTGCGCCTAAGAAGGGCAACACGCAGCGGGTTTCTGACAAGTCATGACAGCGTTTGCTACCGATGTCTGCCAGTTCTGGTAGGGCTGGGATCTCAATACGCCACGCTTCATCATCACTGAGACGTAAATGGAGCTTGTTGAGTTTCAGTGCGGACATTTGGTCGAGTAACTTTAAGATCGCCTCTTTGCTGCGGAAGTTTCGCGCCGCATCTACAGACAGGCCACGGTAAGCAAAGCGCGGTGCATCGGTTAGCGTCACCGCCTTGAGTGTCTCGCCGGTTTTAAGTTGTAGCAGGCTTTGTGCAGCGTACAGGGCACCCGCTTGATCAGGGGCGTCGATGTCAATACGTTGCTGCTCAGGTTGCACATCTAGGCGATAAGCTTCGTGCCACTGGTCGCTTCCATTAAGGGTGACTTTTCCCCACCCCACATGAATAACTTTTTGATTAGTAGGTGCCCAGTCGGTGGCTGAAATGCCAAGCTGATCGGCAAGCCATTGAGCTTGTGCTTGATAGCCGTTGTCGTAGACCACGGTCCACTCGCTATCGAGGGTGATATGGCCATTTTTCTCAATGCGACTGGCAGGTGTGGGAAGCACGTGTCCTTGGGTATCCACCAACGACAAATCGGCATTGCGTACATAGCGCTGTTCGGCCGTGAACGGGTCATAATGGTCGGTGAGTGCACCGCCGTAACGTTTCCACTGTGCGGGAGCGTCAAAGTCACCGACAAAGGTGAGCTCATCATCCGGTTTGGTGGGCACTTGGCCATTTTTGTGGTTACTGGTGCTGGTAATCAATGCGGTATGCGTGCCAGCTTCATCGTCGGAGGCTAAATACCAATTCGGCATAATATCGGATTTAGCGACTTGCCAGTCAGAGGCATTAAAGCCAACCACTAACTGATCACCGGGAGCAAGCGGAACAAAGCTATCTGTGGGTTCGAGTTTGAAGAGATCCCCATTGACGTGTGAGACTTTAAGTTGATCGGTGTCGATCGACTTGATCATGCGAATGTGGCTGAAATAAATCGCCCAGCCCGTTTTAGGCAGTGTCTGAGTACTTTGGTTGGTAAAGGCGACGTTGCCCGTAAAAGAACGCCAGTCATCTTGCGTATTATCAATGACTTGGTATTGCACATCGAGGCCGTTTCCGAGTGCATCAAGCTGCGATGCAGGCATCGCCCAAGCGGTGCTAGATAATGAAGCGCCGATAAGGAGACCCAGTACGGTAGGTTTGAGCATGCTATCCTCCAAACTTATTTTTTATTGTGAAAATAGTTAATGGGACAGTAGGGGATAGCAATCAAGAAGCCTAGCAATCTTGTCGATTAAAGTGCATTTCTGTCTAAGGACTCAAACTTAATGGTCCGTTTAAGCCTGTGTTTGCACTCAAGGCGCGAGGACGATCGCAGCGAGAGAGTACTCTGTCGCTGCGATACAAATTAACGGGGGACTAAACAGCCTAATGCCAACTGACTATCGACTAACTTGATACCTATATCCAGCATCTCGTCACAGGCGGTGGCGACTGTTTGTGGGTGAATACCACGACACGCGGCAAGGTTCACAATCACGTCAAACTGACCGCGCTTTTTCAGCTGGATGGCAGTGGTTTTGACGCAATAATCGGTTGCCAAACCACCGACAATGACGGTTTCTACCTCTTGGCTGTGCAGCCATTCAATCAAGCCGGTGCTGAGCTTCTCTTCAATATCATGAAAGCACGCACCATAGGGATGTAAGTCGGGTTCGACCCCTTTCCAAACCACATAGTCGTATTCGGTGACAGGAGGTAAGTCGTCAATGGTTTCGAACCCTTTGGTGCCGGGAACCGCGTGTTTGACCCAGGTGAGATCCGCGTTTTTATACGAAAGCGGTTGGAGCATATCGGCAGCATCGTCAACCACCCAAACCGCGTTAGCCGGATGGGCGTCCTTGGTGAGGACACGCACATCTGCGAGCGCGGCTTGGGCATTCAATGCCGCTCCTAATTGATTTCCCTCGGGTACCGGTAACTCGTCTGGGCAGTCGGGTGTAAAGGTACGTTGAGGGTCCACATCAATAGCAGCGATTCTGGCGATACGCATGGCCTGCTCCTTTTATAGAATTTGATTGAGCAAGTGATCGGCGCGCACGCGTTTTATCCGCTTTAACAGCCGCTTTACCGGTAACGGATAATCTTCCATCTTATCGATATGTTTGTAGCTACCGACCAAGCGCGTGTGCTCGAGGATCTTATCCACTTCTTGCTGTTTTTGCGCTTCGAGGCGTTGATGCTTATCGTGGATAAGAATGGCGTTTTCTAAATCTAACTTCCACGCGCGTGGGTTGAGATTATTCCCCGTCAGCAACATGTACTGGCGATCGACCCAAATGCCCTTGAGGTGGAAGCTGTTGTCGTCATGCTTCCAAATATGAATGTTCAACTGGCGTTTGGCGATGGCGGCTTCATTGCGGCGCGCAAAGTTACGCAAGTTCACTTCATAAAGATAGGGCAACGCTGAGATAGTCTTAAACGGCGCCTCTGGGGGAGAGTAAAAATCGTTCGCGGTTTTATCACCGACAATAATGCTGACGGTAACGCCTCGGCGCAGCGCGCGACGGATTTCTCGGACCACGCTACGGGGAGGATTAAAGTAGGGGGTACAAATCACCAACTCTTGATGCGCGCTGGCAATCAAATGACAGATATAGCGGTTGAGTTTGTTCTTACGTTTACCCAGCCCGACCATCGGTGTTAATCCAACCTGATGCTCACTAATCGGCTCATCGTCATAGCGATAGCTTGCGCGTTGTAGCTGGCCGCGAAACTCACGAATACTGGGCTTAAGCGCTTTACTATTTGGCCGGTCTGGCGAGGCGAGACAATTAACGGCACTGTCGGCGGTGAGCGTGTTGACGATAAAGTCTGCCATGGTATCGGCGAGCTTTTTATTGGCCAGCACATGATAGCGGTCATAGCGGTATCGGTCGTGCTGCGCGAGATAGACATCATTGAGGCTGGCGCCGCTATAAAGTACTTTGTCATCAAAGACAAAGCCTTTGAGATGCAAGACTCCAAAGACCTCGCGATTTCGCACGGGGACGCCCAAGACTTCAATCTTGTGGGTGTAGCGCTCGGCATAGGCACGATACAGAGCCGCATTGCCGTCCGATTGTTCGGCGCCAATTAGGCCGCGTTGTGCACGGTGCCAATCAACCAGTACTTTGATGTCGAGCTCGGGGTTAGCTTGTTTCGCCTCATACAAAGCGTCGAGTRCGCTACGTCCGGCCTCATCATCTTGTAGATACAGGGCAACCAGATAGATACGTGATTTGGCGTTTTTAATTTCGCTAAGCAGCCGTTCTCTAAAAGAAACTGCGTCTAATAACGTTTCGAGATGTTCTGGCTGGTGCGCAATGGTGGGCAGGCGATCAATTAGCTGCCGATTTGCGTTAGCTGAATCCATTGTTACCTCATGTTGTTCGACGGCCAGAGTCGAGCGGTTTGATGCTAAACCCTGAATTGTACCAGAAATCGTGGCAAGCAACGGATCTCTGATCCTAGGCTTTGCCATTATCATCACGCTTTCCCCTGATACGCCATCGCAACTAAGTCTTTGCCGGCGTGACAATAACTGTCAAATCGGGTAGCGAGATCCTCGGGTAGCGCCTCGCGTTCGACCACATCAAAACCGTGGCGCGCGTAAAGCCCAGTGAGATGGCGAAAGGCAAGGCAGAAACACGGCTTTGCCGCGATCGTCTCTTGGACGTCGGTCAGTAAGCGATCGCTCAACCCCGTCCCTCGTAGCGCTGGGCTAATGAGCATGCCGGTTAATAGTTGATAGGTTGGCCGTTGCTGAAAACGTACAGCGCCACACAAGCCATTTGGCCCATCAATCACCCAAATTACTTCATCTTTTTTGGGTTTGCCCGGTGGGTAGTGAGTTTTATAAAGCCGAGCCACCAATGGAAAACGCAATGGCTCCAGCGGGTGAATACGATAATTATCCATAGTCCAATAGGTGCGCAATACGAGCAGGACAGGTAGTATACCTATCACTGAGTTTCCTGACAGCGTAATGCATTCATGAAGTGGTTATCTGATGTGTCTTTGACACCCCATCATACATTTGGTTTACCGGCACGCGCTCATGCGGTGGTTGAAGCGCATAGCATTGCTGACTTATGCGCCATTTGGCAGCATCCAGACTATGCRAGCTTACCCAAGTTGATCGTTGGGGAAGGCAGTAATCTGCTGTTTTGTGAGGATTACGCRGGTGTGGTGGTGCTAAACCGCTTGTCTGGTCTTGAGGTAGAGGAAACGCCGCACGACTATCTTCTGCATGTGGGCGCCGGCCAGTCTTGGCACCAACTGGTTGCTTGGACGATTGAGCAAGGCATGCCCGGACTGGAAAATCTTGCCCTTATTCCGGGATGTGTGGGCGCGGCCCCGATTCAAAATATTGGCGCTTATGGCGTCGAGTTTTGCGAACGTTGCGACTATGTCGATATCATTAATCCTCGCACTCAAGAAACGCGCCGCTTGACGCGAGAAGCCTGCCAATTTGGGTATCGTGACTCCATTTTTAAAACGGAGGCGATGACGGGGTGGGTGATCACGCAAGTGGGATTTCGATTAGCGAAAGCGTGGCAGCCAGTGCTCAAATATGGAGCGTTAGCCGATCTCAACGGTGAGCAGGTGTCCGCGCAAACTATTTTTGATGCAGTGTGTGCGATTCGCCAAGCTAAGCTTCCCGATCCACGGGAATGCGGTAATGCAGGGAGCTTCTTTAAAAACCCAGTGGTGGATGCACAGCATGCACAAACCTTGCAAACTCGTTATCCCGATATGCCCATGTACCCGGCTGGTGAGGGCAAAGCGAAGCTTGCAGCTGGCTGGTTAATTGACCAATGTGGCTTAAAAGGAGCGAGACAAGGCGGTGCGCGTGTCCATCCTAAGCAAGCATTAGTGCTGACTAACATTGATCATGCCACTAGCCAAGACGTCGTCCAACTCGCAAAACGCGTGGTCGATGACGTACAGGCGCGGTTTGGTGTCACCTTACACCATGAGGTGCGCTTTATGGGCGCACAGGGTGAAACCACCTTGGAGGCGCAATGAGCCGTACACATAGCGCAAGGTTAGCCCTTATCGGCCGTTTATCCGACGGTGAATTCCACTCAGGCGAAATGCTAGGAGACGCGTTGGGCATGAGCCGGGCGGCTATCAGCAAACACATTAAAGTGTTGCAGTCATGGGGGCTAGATATTTACCGTGTGCAAGGTAAAGGCTATTGCTTATCGCAACCGATTGAGTTGCTCGATGAAGCTTGGCTAAGTGATCACACTGATGTGCCTGCCTTATCCGTTATCCCAGTCATTGACTCTACCAACCAGTATTTGATGGAACGTGTTGGACAACTAACGTCAGGTAGTGTGTGTTTGGCTGAGTATCAACAGCAAGGACGCGGTCGGCGAGGGCGTGTGTGGCAATCACCGTTCGGGAGCAATCTGTATCTATCGATGTATTGGCGCCTGGATGCGGGACCAGCGGCTGCGATGGGGTTGAGCCTTGTGGTGGGTGTGGCGATGACTAAGGCGTTGCATGAACTGGGCGCGCCCGGTGTGAAAGTAAAATGGCCGAACGATCTCTATTATCAAGATAAAAAGCTTGCGGGCATCTTAGTGGAAATGACGGGGCAAACCGGTGATGCGGCACATCTTGTGATTGGGATGGGGCTGAATATTGGTATGGGACCGCACGTCAGCGAGCATATTGATCAGCCGTGGGCGCGATTGGCCGATGCGTGTCAGCCGATGCCATCACGTAACGTGCTTGCCAGTGTATTGATAAGCCGTTTACAAGAAGCTTTGCTCGATTATGAAAAAACCGGCTTAGCGGGGATCATGGATGATTGGCAGCAATTAGATAATTTCAAAGAGCGTCCCGTGAAACTCTTGATGGGGGATCGCGAAGTTCGCGGCATTGAGCGTGGGATTGATGAGCATGGTGCGTTGTTACTGGACGTGGATGGCGTCATCACACCCTATTTAGGGGGAGAAATTTCACTAAGGCGTGATGACTAACCGTTATTTACGTACGCGTATGCGCTGGACTGAATGATTAGCGCCTTTCTCTAAGATCAAGCTGGCTCTCTCTCGGGTAGGAAGAATGTTTTCCATTAAGTTCCGCCCGTTGATTTCATCCCAAATACTCGCGGCGGTATCTTTGGCCTCGGCAACCGATAGACGCGTGTAGTGATGAAAATACGCATCCGGGTCTAAAAAGGCGCCGCGACGGAATTTCATAAATCGCTCGATATACCAGTGTTTGAGCAATGCCGGTTCGGCGTCAACATAAATAGAGAAGTCGAGAAAATCTGAAATAAACACATGATGAGGATCATGTGGGTAATCCATCCCACTCTGTAGAACATTCAATCCCTCTAGGATCAAAATATCGGGCTTTTCGACTTTCTGCACTTCACCAGTGATGTCATACACCAAATGTGAGTATATCGGCGCTTCCACACAGGCTTTACCGGATTTTACATCTGCCACAAACTCCACCAATTTGCGCATGTTAYATGATTGAGGAAAGCCTTTGCGTTTCATCAATCCACGCGCTTCCAACTCCGCGTTGGAATACAAAAAACCGTCGGTAGTCACTAAGGCTACCTTGGGGTGATCGGGCCAGCGAGTCAGTAGGGTTTTTAATAAACGTGCAGTGGTACTTTTACCGACCGCGACACTGCCTGCAATCCCAATAATGTAGGGGACATGATTGGAGGCAGGCTGGGTCAAAAACTCGTCGAGCACCTCAGTGCGACTCTTGCGCGACTTGATATACAGGTTGAGTAGTCGTGACAGAGGCAAGTAAACATCTCTCACCTCATCCATTGAGAGGTGCTCGTTTAGCCCTCGCAGGCGTTCAATGTCGTCTTCGGTGAGCGTCATGGGCACTGCATCCCTCAGTTCAGCCCATTGTTGACGGTCGAACGACAAATAAGGCGTTAGCGTTGCGTTCATGGTCCGTTTGCCTTAAGCCAATAAAGAGGTGGACGATACCGCAATCTGCGTATCAGGAAAAGTAGTGGTCCGCGTTGTTGTTATTTAGGATTGGCTATTTTAGCAACAATTAAGCCCTAAATTGTGCAACAGGCGAAAAAATCACCTGTTTTTTTGATTTTTCCTATTGCAAGGCCCCATTTCATCGCATAGAATGCGCAGCACTTGTCGCCGGCTTAGCTCAGTTGGTAGAGCAACTGACTTGTAATCAGTAGGTCGCCAGTTCGATTCCGGCAGCCGGCACCAAAATTAGGTGGGATTCYCGAGCGGTCAAAGGGATCAGACTGTAAATCTGACGGCTCAGCCTTCGAAGGTTCGAATCCTTCTCCCACCACCATTTTCAAATTGTTTGAATAGCTCTACGAGAAACGATTGCGGGCATCGTATAATGGCTATTACCTCAGCCTTCCAAGCTGATGATGCGGGTTCGATTCCCGCTGCCCGCTCCACTCTTTTTAGAGTGCTGATATAGCTCAGTCGGTAGAGCGCACCCTTGGTAAGGGTGAGGTCGGCAGTTCAAATCTGCCTATCAGCACCATCCTCTCCAAGGTAACTTCAAGCCGTTTGATATATACTCAACAAACCTAATTGTTGGTTGTGTGGTCGTAATGCCACCGAAATACCGTGCTTAGAGGGACTGTCATGTCTAAAGAAAAATTTGAACGTACGAAACCGCACGTTAACGTTGGTACTATCGGCCACGTTGACCAYGGTAAAACTACTCTGACTGCCGCTATCTGTACTGTACTTGCAAAAGTACACGGTGGTGCAGCGCGTGACTTCGCATCAATCGATAACGCACCAGAAGAGCGTGAGCGTGGTATCACCATCGCGACTTCGCACGTAGAATACGATACGCCAACTCGCCACTACGCGCACGTTGACTGCCCAGGGCACGCCGACTACGTGAAAAACATGATCACCGGTGCAGCGCAAATGGACGGTGGTATCCTAGTAGTAGCAGCGACTGATGGCCCAATGCCACAGACTCGTGAGCACATCCTGCTAGGCCGTCAGGTAGGCATCCCATACATCATCGTATTCATGAACAAATGTGACATGGTTGATGATGAAGARCTACTTGARCTAGTTGAAATGGAAGTACGTGAGCTGCTTTCAGAGTATGACTTCCCAGGTGACGACTGCCCAGTAATCCAAGGTTCAGCRCTAGGYGCTCTGAACGGTGAAGAGCAGTGGGAACAGAAGATTGTTGAGCTAGCGGAAGCACTGGATTCTTACATCCCAGAGCCAGAGCGTGCAATCGACAAGCCGTTCATCCTRCCAATCGAAGACGTATTCTCAATCCAAGGCCGTGGTACYGTAGTAACTGGTCGTGTTGAGCAAGGCATCATCACCGTTGGTGACGAAGTAGAAATCGTGGGCATGAAAGACACCACCAAGACCACTTGTACTGGTGTTGAAATGTTCCGTAAGCTTCTAGACGAAGGCCGTGCAGGTGAGAACGTTGGTGTTCTTCTGCGTGGTACTAAGCGTGACGAAGTTGAGCGTGGTCAAGTACTGGCGAAGCCTGGTTCAATCACCCCGCACACTAAGTTCGAGTCAGAAGTATACGTACTGTCTAAAGACGAAGGCGGCCGTCATACTCCGTTCTTCAAAGGCTACCGTCCACAGTTCTACTTCCGTACAACTGACGTGACCGGTACTATCGAACTGCCAGAAGGCGTTGAGATGGTAATGCCTGGTGACAACATCAAGATGGTTGTTACCCTGATCGCGCCAATCGCGATGGACGAAGGTCTACGTTTCGCTATCCGTGAAGGTGGCCGTACCGTAGGCGCTGGTGTTGTTGCCAACATCGTTGAATAATGATTTGACGAAACACYAGTAAAAAGGGCATCATTTGATGCCCTTTTTCTGCGTTTGACACTTATATTGTTGCTATTTTGCCCAGTATTAGTGAACAAATGCAGCGTGTTGGTGCTCGTATTGATACCCTTAGGTGTGATAAATACGAGCACCGCGTGTCATTGCCAAGGCATTATGGTGTTTTGGCTGCAAAGACATTGCCGTCTATGTAGACTTGTTACAGGTAGAATGTATGAAAGCGAACGCTGAGACCCAATCCGGTTCGATGGACATCCTTAAATGGGGTGTTGTTTTTGTCCTGTTGGCCGCAGCCGTGGTAGGGAATAGCCTGTACAGTGACGTGTCTGTGGTAGTGCGAGCTGCTGCTGTAGTGGTGTTAGTTGCCGCTGCTGGTGGTATTGCTGCACTCACGATGAAAGGAAAAGCTGCGATCACGTTTGCACGCGAATCGCGTATGGAAGTGCGTAAAGTTGTATGGCCTACGCGTCAAGAGACCTTACAAACCACTCTCATCGTTCTGGCTGTTACTGTCGTTATGGCGCTCATCCTGTGGGGCGTTGACGGGATTATGGTCCGTCTAGTCCGCCTAATCACTGGCGTGTGAGGTAAAAGTACATGAGCGAAGCTCCCAAAAAACGTTGGTATGTGGTTCAGGCTTTCTCTGGTTTTGAAAGCCGTGTTGCGCAGTCATTGCGTGAACATATCAAAATGCACGAAATGGAAGATCACTTTGGTGAAGTCTTGGTGCCAACCGAAGAAGTGGTTGAAATGCGTCAAGGCCAGCGCCGTAAAAGTGAGCGCAAATTCTTCCCAGGCTACGTGCTAGTACAAATGGTGATGAACGATGAATCTTGGCACTTGGTACGCAGTGTTCCTCGTGTAATGGGCTTCATCGGTGGCACCTCAGATCGTCCTGCGCCGATTTCAGACAAAGAAGCCGATGCGATTCTCAACCGTCTTGAAAAAGCGAGTGAGTCACCCGTACACAAAACCGTCTTTGAGGCTGGTGAAGTGGTTCGCGTGACGGAAGGACCCTTTGCAGACTTTAACGGTGTGGTTGAAGAAGTGGACTATGACAAGAACCGCCTGAAGGTGTCTGTGTCTATCTTTGGCCGTGCAACCCCAGTTGAGCTTGAGTTTGGCCAGGTAGAAAAAACCTGATCAAAAAAGCATCATCAACGGTTGGCAAGGGCGCGAAATTTGACTATAATTTCGCGCCCTTTTGTTAAACGGGGAGTCTATCGTCAGGTAGACGTTAGTACCCAAAATTAGGTAATTGAATAATGGCAAAGAAAGTAGAAGCTTACATCAAGCTGCAAGTTGCAGCGGGTGCAGCTAACCCATCGCCACCGGTTGGTCCTGCTCTAGGTCAACACGGTGTGAACATCATGGAATTCTGTAAAGCGTTTAACGCGAAGACCGAATCTATCGAGAAAGGTCTGCCGATTCCTGTTGTTATCACTGTATACAACGATCGTTCTTTCACTTTCGTTACTAAGACTCCGCCAGCGGCAGTTCTTCTTAAGAAAGCAGCAGGCGTTAAGTCTGGTTCAGGTCGTCCAAACACTGAAAAAGTGGGTACCGTCACTGACGCTCAGATCCAAGAGATCGCAGAAACCAAAGCGGCAGACATGACCGGTGCGGACATCGAAGCGATGAAACGCTCTATTGCGGGTACTGCCCGTTCAATGGGCCTGAACGTAGAGGGTTAAGACAATGGCTAAAATGACTAAGCGCATGCGCGTAATCCGCGAAAAAGTTGATGTGACCAAAGAGTACGACATCAACGAAGCCGTTGCTCTACTGAAGGAACTGGCGACTGCTAAATTTGTTGAAAGCGTTGACGTTGCTGTCAACCTTGGCATTGATGCACGTAAATCAGACCAGAACGTTCGTGGCGCAACTGTACTGCCACACGGTACTGGCCGTGATATCCGTGTTGCTGTGTTCACACAAGGTGCGAACGCTGAAGCTGCGAAAGAAGCGGGTGCCGACATCGTTGGTATGGAAGACCTGGCTGAGCAAGTGAAGAAAGGCGAAATGAACTTTGACGTCGTTGTCGCTTCACCAGACGCGATGCGCGTTGTTGGCCAACTGGGTACTATCCTAGGTCCTCGCGGCCTGATGCCAAACCCGAAAGTGGGTACTGTAACGCCTAACGTTGCTGAAGCGGTTAAGAACGCGAAAGCAGGTCAGGTTCGTTACCGTAACGACAAGAACGGCATCGTTCACACCACCATCGGTAAAGTAGACTTTGACGCGAACAGCCTGAAAGAAAACCTGGAAGCGCTGTTGGTTGCTCTGAAGAAGGCGAAGCCAACTTCAGCAAAAGGTACTTTCATTAAGAAAGTTAGCCTGTCTACCACCATGGGCGCAGGTGTTGCTCTGGACCAGAACACTCTGGAAACCAGCGCAAGCTAATTGCCAGAAGCGAGTGAGTAGTTTATACTCTCTCGCTTCACAATTTTATGGCTGAGTCTGTTTAACAGACTTCGTCCAAGACCGTAGGCGTTCATTACGAACTTAATATTTCCTACGTAGACGGTGCCAGAACATGATAGATTTCTCGTCTTTCTTGGATCTGCACCGTACAAGCTCTCTCTGCAAAGCTGTAGAGAGTGGTGTTAAACAATCCAGGAGCAAATCCAAATGGCTTTAAACCTTCAAGACAAAAAAGCAATTGTTGCTGAAGTCAACGAAGCTGCCAGTGGTGCCCTGTCTGCAGTAGTTGCTGATTCTCGCGGTGTAACCGTGGATGCGATGACTTCTCTACGTAAACAAGCGCGTGAAGCGGGCGTTTTCATGAAAGTTGTTCGTAATACACTGGCTCGCCGTGCAGTTGAAGGCACTGACTACGAGTGTCTAAAAGACACTTTCGTTGGTCCAACTCTGATTGCGTTTTCTAACGAGCACCCTGGTGCCGCTGCGCGTCTTTTCAAAGACTTCGCAAAAGAGAACAAAGAGTTTGAGATCAAGTCTGCTGCATTCGAAGGTGCGATCACTGACCCAGAGGTATTGGCAACACTGCCAACGTACGACGAAGCAATTGCACGCCTGATGATGGGTCTGAAAGAAGCATCTGCAGGCAAGCTGGTTCGTACTATTGCCGCTGTTCGCGACCAAAAAGAAGCGGCGTAATTGCCCTTTTACATTGGTTGCTTAATCTAATTATTGTTGACTTTAAAGAGAATTGTTATGTCTATCACTAACGAGCAAATCCTAGACGCAATTGCAGACATGTCTGTAATGCAAGTTGTTGAGCTAATCGAAGCAATGGAAGAAAAATTCGGCGTATCAGCTGCAGCAGCAGTTGTTGCTGGTGGTGCTGCTGAAGGCGGTGCTGCTGAAGAGCAAACCGAATTTGACGTAATCCTGAAAGAAGCTGGTGCTAACAAAGTAGCAGTTATCAAAGCGGTTCGTGGCGCAACTGGTCTAGGCCTGAAAGAAGCGAAAGCTCTGGTTGACGGCGCTCCTGCACCTCTGAAAGAAGGTGTTGAGAAAGAAGAAGCTGAAGCGCTTAAAGCTCAGCTAGAAGAAGCTGGTGCTTCTGTTGAAGTTAAGTAATTTATACTTAATTTCTTAGCCTGAAAGGGCATTGGCTGGTGGCTAAATAGCCACCGGCCTTTTTGCGCTGTAGGGCGGTAGTGAAATTTCCACCCCGTTTTATCACTGCTGACCATGCAAAAAAAATCAAAGCAAGCGCTTTGATTTTCCTACACTAAACGGTGGTTGTTTAGTCACTGTCCCTTGTACTGGACAGTTTGGGTCACTTATCAGCGAGCTGAGGAACCCTATGGTTTACTCTTATACCGAGAAAAAGCGTATCCGTAAGGATTTTGGTAAGCGTCCTCAAGTTCTGGACGTGCCATACTTGCTGTCGATCCAGCTTGAATCTTTTGAGAAGTTTATCGAGCAGGATCCAGAAGGGCAATACGGTCTTGAAGCTGCCTTTCGCTCTGTCTTTCCAATTCAGAGCTACAACGGCAATTCCGAGCTGCAATACGTTAGCTATCGTCTCGGTGAGCCAGTTTTCGATGTCAAAGAATGCCAAATTCGCGGCGTAACCTATTCGGCACCACTACGCGTGAAACTGCGCTTGGTGATGTTTGATAAAGATGCCCCGGCTGGTACCGTTAAAGACATCAAAGAACAAGAAGTCTATATGGGCGAAATTCCGCTCATGACTGAAAATGGTACCTTTGTCATCAATGGTACTGAGAGGGTTATCGTATCCCAGCTGCACCGTAGTCCGGGCGTCTTTTTCGACAGCGATAAGGGTAAAACCCATTCCTCAGGAAAAGTGCTATATAACGCACGCGTGATCCCATACCGTGGTTCATGGTTGGATTTCGAATTTGATCCTAAGGATATCGTTTACGTTCGTATCGACCGTCGTCGTAAGCTGCCTGCATCGATTATTCTGCGTGCGCTGGAATATACAACGGAAGAGATCCTGGATCTGTTCTTCGATAAAGTTGTCTTTGAAGTCAAAGGTAAAGCGCTAGTCATGGAACTGGTGCCTGATCGCCTACGTGGCGAAACAGCCAGCTTTGACATTGAAGCCAACGGCACCGTTTATGTTGAACAGGGTCGCCGTATTACCGCTCGCCACATCCGTCAGTTGGTGAAAGATAACGTCGATCACATCGAAGTGCCGGTTGAGTACATCGCAGGCAAGATTTCTGCACGTGATTACGTTAACCAAGACACAGGCGAAGTGATTGTCTCGGCTAACCAAGAGTTAAGCCTGGAGACACTGGCGCAATTGTCGCAAGCGGGTCACAAGAAAATCGAAACCCTGTTCACCAACGACTTAGATCATGGTCCGTACATGTCAGATACCTTGCGTATCGACAACACCACGGATCGTTTGACTGCGTTGGTTGAAATCTATCGCATGATGCGCCCAGGCGAGCCACCAACAAAAGAAGCGGCAGAGCAATTGTTCGAAAGCCTCTTCTTCTCTGAAGATCGTTACGATCTATCAGCGGTGGGCCGTATGAAGTTCAACAGCTCATTAGGGCGTGATGAACTAACCGGTCCTGGCGTACTGAGCAAAGAAGACATCATTGAAGTGATGCGTAAACTGATCGATATCCGTAACGGTATCGGTGAAGTGGACGACATCGACCACCTAGGTAACCGTCGTATTCGTTCGGTTGGCGAAATGGCCGAGAACCAATTCCGTGTTGGTTTGGTACGTGTTGAGCGTGCGGTTAAAGAGCGTCTGAGCCTGGGTGACCTTGACAATGTGATGCCACAAGACTTGATCAACGCTAAGCCAATTTCGGCCGCGGTGAAAGAGTTCTTTGGTTCATCTCAGTTGTCACAATTTATGGACCAAAACAACCCGTTGTCTGAGGTGACGCACAAACGTCGTATCTCTGCATTGGGTCCAGGTGGTTTGACGCGTGAGCGCGCCGGCTTYGAAGTTCGAGACGTACACGCGACGCACTACGGTCGTCTCTGTCCGATCGAAACCCCTGAAGGTCCGAACATCGGTCTGATTAACTCACTGTCAGCGTTTGCGCGTTGTAACCCTTACGGCTTCTTGGAAACCCCATACCGTAAAGTGGTTGACGGTAAAGTGACCGATCAAATCGATTACCTGTCAGCGATTGAAGAAGGCCACTACGTGATTGCGCAGGCGAACGCCGCGCTGAACGAAGATGGCTCGTTCACTGATGAACTGATCACTGCGCGTGAGAAAGGGGAATCAGGTCTGCACCCACGTGACCATGTTCAGTACATGGACGTTGCAACCAACCAGGTTGTATCGGTGGCAGCCTCTTTGATCCCATTCCTTGAGCATGACGATGCGAACCGTGCCTTGATGGGTGCGAACATGCAACGTCAGGCCGTTCCAACATTGCGTGCGCAAAAGCCGCTGGTTGGTACGGGTATCGAGCGCAATGTGGCGGTTGACTCAGGTGTTACCGCGGTTGCGAAACGTGGCGGTATCATCCAGTCAGTTGATGCTTCGCGCATCGTACTGAAAGTGAATGAAGATGAGCTGGTACCTGGTGAAGCGGGTATCGACATCTACAACCTGACTAAGTACACCCGTTCTAACCAGAACACCTGTATTAACCAGCGTCCAACTGTGATGCCGGGCGACCAAGTGGCAAAAGGTGACGTACTGGCTGACGGCCCATCGACTGACTTGGGCGAGCTAGCACTGGGTCAGAACATGCGTATCGCGTTTATGCCGTGGAACGGTTATAACTTTGAGGATTCCATCCTTATTTCCGAGCGCGTCGCGCAGGAAGACCGTTTAACCACTATCCACATTCAAGAGCTTTCTTGTGTGGCGCGTGATACCAAGTTGGGCAGCGAAGAAATCACCGCGGACATTCCAAACGTGGGTGAAGCAGCGCTATCGAAACTGGATGAGTCAGGGGTTGTGTATATCGGTGCCGAAGTGAAAGGCGGCGATATCATGGTTGGTAAAGTGACGCCAAAAGGCGAAACGCAACTGACACCAGAAGAGAAACTGCTGCGTGCAATCTTCGGCGAAAAAGCCTCTGACGTGAAAGACTCGTCACTGCGTGTGCCGAACGGTGTATCAGGTACGGTTATCGATGTACAAGTCTTTACTCGCGATGGCGTAGAGAAAGACAAGCGTGCACTCGAAATCGAAGAAATGCAGCTGAAAGAAGCGAAGAAAGACCTGACCGAGGAGTTCTCTATCCTTGAAGGCGGTCTGCTAGCGCGTGTTCGTTCACTGCTTTCTCAAGCCGGTTATACCGACAACCAGTTAGACGGCATGGATCGTAAGACCATGTTGACACAAACACTGGATGATGAAGCACAGCAAACCCAGCTAGAGCAGCTGGCTGAGCAATACGACGAAATTAAAGCCGAGTTCGATAAGAAGTTCGAAACCAAGCGCCGTAAGATCACTCAAGGTGATGATTTGGCTCCTGGCGTACTGAAGATCGTTAAAGTCTACTTGGCCGTTAAACGTCGCATCCAGCCGGGTGACAAGATGGCCGGTCGTCACGGTAACAAAGGTGTAATCTCGAAGATTAACCCAGTTGAAGACATGCCTTACGACGAAAACGGTGTTCCTGTGGATCTGGTACTTAACCCGCTGGGTGTACCTTCACGTATGAACATCGGTCAGATCCTAGAAACACACATGGGTCTGGCGGCGAAAGGTATCGGTGACAAGATCAACCGTATGCTCAAAGAGCAGCAAGAACTGGCGAAATTCCGCGAGTTCCTGCAGAAGGTCTATAGTCTGGGCGATACCCGTCAGAAAGTGGACATCAGTAAACTGACTGACGACGAAGTACGCACCTTGGTGAACAACCTGCGTGACGGTCTTCCAACGGCATCGCCTGTCTTTGACGGTGCACCAGAGCCGTTGATCAAAGAGCTACTCAAACTGGGTGATCTGCCAGAGTCAGGTCAGCTAGCGCTTTATGATGGCCGCACGGGTGAGAAGTTTGAGCGTCCAGTAACCGTGGGTTACATGTACATGCTGAAACTGAACCACTTGGTTGATGACAAGATGCACGCCCGTTCAACTGGCTCGTACAGCCTTGTAACTCAGCAGCCGCTGGGTGGTAAGGCACAGTTCGGTGGTCAGCGATTCGGTGAGATGGAAGTATGGGCACTGGAAGCATACGGTGCTGCCTATACCCTACAAGAAATGCTCACCGTGAAGTCGGATGACGTTAATGGCCGTACCAAGATGTATAAGAACATCGTGGATGGCGACCATCGTATGGAGCCGGGCATGCCGGAATCTTTCAACGTATTGCTGAAAGAAATCCGCTCGTTGGGTATCAACATCGAGCTGGAAGACGAGTAAGCCGCTGGCTGACTCTCTCCGGTAAGAATATGAAGGCGCTGCCTGTCAGCGCCTTTATGGGTCAACTCCTCACAGGAGCCGATTGTGAAAGACTTACTTAAGTTTCTGAAAGCACAGCATAAGACCGAAGAATTTGATTCGATCAAAATCGGTCTAGCCTCACCAGACATGATCCGTTCATGGTCGTTTGGTGAAGTGAAAAAGCCAGAAACCATCAACTACCGTACCTTTAAGCCTGAGCGTGACGGTTTGTTCTGTGCACGTATCTTCGGCCCGGTCAAAGACTACGAATGTCTTTGTGGTAAATACAAGCGCCTGAAGCACCGTGGCGTCATTTGTGAAAAATGTGGCGTTGAAGTTACTCAGACCAAAGTGCGCCGTGAGCGTATGGGTCACATTGAGCTGGCTTCACCTGTTGCCCACATTTGGTTCCTGAAGTCGCTACCATCACGCATTGGTTTGCTGATGGACATGCCGCTACGTGACATCGAGCGTGTGCTTTACTTTGAATCCTACGTGGTGATTGAGCCAGGTATGACCAACCTTGAGCGTGGTCAGATGCTGTCTGAAGAGCAGTACTTGGACGCGTTGGAAGAGTGGGGCGACGAATTTGATGCGCGCATGGGCGCAGAAGCAGTGAAAGCACTGCTGGCGAACATGGATCTGTCAGTTGAGACAGAGCAAATGCGTGAAGAGTTGGAAGAAACCAACTCTGAAACCAAACGTAAGAAGATCACTAAGCGTTTGAAGCTGGTGGAAGCCTTCTTGCAATCAGGTAACAACCCTGAGTGGATGATCCTGACTGTGCTGCCTGTGTTGCCGCCAGACTTGCGTCCATTGGTACCGTTGGACGGTGGTCGTTTTGCGACCTCGGATCTGAACGACCTTTACCGTCGTGTGATCAACCGTAACAACCGTTTGAAGCGCCTGCTTGATCTTGCTGCACCAGACATCATCGTGCGTAACGAAAAACGCATGCTGCAAGAGTCTGTGGATGCCTTACTTGATAACGGTCGTCGTGGTCGTGCCATCACTGGCTCGAACAAGCGTCCGCTTAAATCGCTGGCTGACATGATCAAAGGTAAGCAGGGTCGTTTCCGTCAGAACCTGCTGGGTAAACGCGTTGACTACTCTGGCCGTTCGGTAATCACCGTAGGTCCATACTTGCGTCTGCATCAGTGTGGTCTGCCAAAGAAAATGGCACTAGAGCTGTTTAAACCGTTTATCTACGGCAAGCTTGAGACTCGTGGTCTCGCGACCACCATCAAAGCCGCCAAGAAGATGGTTGAGCGCGAAGAAGCTGTGGTATGGGATATCTTGGATGAAGTCATCCGTGAACACCCTGTCCTGCTAAACCGTGCACCAACACTTCACCGTTTGGGTATCCAAGCGTTTGAACCTGTGCTTATCGAAGGTAAAGCGATTCAGCTACACCCATTGGTGTGTGCGGCCTATAACGCCGACTTCGATGGTGACCAGATGGCTGTTCACGTACCGCTGACGCTGGAAGCCCAGCTCGAAGCGCGTGCGTTGATGATGTCGACCAACAACATCCTATCGCCAGCATCCGGTGATCCTATCATCGTACCGTCTCAGGACGTGGTTCTGGGTCTTTACTACATGACCCGTGAGAAGGTGAACGGCAAAGGCGAAGGCATGTACTTGGCCGGCCCAGGCGAAGCCGAAAAGGTTTACCGTACTGGCCATGCTGAACTGCATACGCGCGTAAAAGTGCGTATCAAGCAAGTTGATATCGATGAGATGGGCGCTCGTACCGAGAAAGTATCACTGGTTGATACCACCGTCGGTCGTGCCATGCTGTGGACCATCGTGCCGGAAGGCCTGTCATTTGACTTGGTTAACCAGCCGTTGGGTAAAAAGCAAATCTCTAACTTGCTCAACACCTGTTACCGTAAGCTGGGTCTGAAAGACACTGTTATTTTTGCTGACCAAATCATGTACACCGGTTTTGCCTACGCGGCACTGTCGGGCACCTCTGTCGGTATCGACGATATGGTGATCCCACAAGCCAAGTACGACTTGATCGAAGCAGCAGAAGCAGAAGTTGCGGAAATCCAAGAGCAGTTCCAATCTGGTCTGGTTACCGCGGGCGAACGTTACAACAAAGTGATCGATATCTGGGCTGCAGCGAACGAACAAGTTGCAAAAGCCATGATGGATAACCTGTCTAACGAGACAGTGATTAACCGTGACGGCGAAGAAGAAACCCAGAAGTCGTTCAACAGTGTTTACATGATGGCCGACTCAGGCGCACGTGGTTCTGCGGCACAGATTCGTCAGCTAGCCGGTATGCGTGGTCTGATGGCGAAGCCAGATGGCTCTATCATCGAAACGCCAATCACGGCGAACTTCCGTGAAGGCCTGAACGTTCTTCAGTACTTTATCTCTACGCACGGTGCGCGTAAGGGTCTTGCAGATACCGCATTGAAGACAGCGAACTCAGGTTACCTGACTCGTCGTCTGGTTGACGTAGCCCAAGACGTGGTCGTGACCGAAACCGATTGTGGCACCGAAGGCGGTATCCACATGATGGCGGTTATCGAAGGCGGTGACGTGAAAGAAGCACTGCGTGAGCGTGTGCTGGGTCGTGTCGTCGCTGAAGACGTACTGAAGCCGGGTACTGACGAGGTGCTTGCACCACGTAACACCCTGCTGGATGAGAAGTGGTGTGACATTCTTGAGCAGCACTCTGTCGATAAGGTAAAAGTACGCTCTGTCGTAACCTGTGAAACTGACTTCGGTTGTTGTGCACACTGTTACGGTCGTGACTTGGCACGTGGTCACTTGGTGAACCACGGTGAGTCTGTGGGCGTTATCGCGGCACAGTCTATCGGTGAGCCAGGTACACAGCTGACCATGCGTACGTTCCACATCGGTGGTGCGGCATCGCGTGCGGCGGCAGAAAACAACATCCAGGTGAAGAACAAAGGTTCTATGCACCTGCACAATGTGAAATCCGTGACCAACAGCGACGGTAAGCTAGTGATTACCTCGCGTGCGTCAGAGATGACCATTGTTGATGAGTTCGGTCGTACGAAAGAAAGCTACAAAGTGCCTTACGGTGCCTTGCTGAGCAAGAAAGATGGTGAAGCGGTTGAAGCTGGCGACGTCGTTGCTAACTGGGACCCGCACACCATGCCAATCATCACCGAAGTAGAAGGTAGCGTTCGCTTCGTAGACATGATTGATGGCGTCACCATGCAGCGTCAAACTGATGAACTGACCGGCCTGTCTTCTATCGTGGTCATGGATGCCTCTGAGCGCCCATCATCCGGTAAAGATAAGCGTCCTGCAGTGAAACTGGTTGATGCGCAAGGCAATGACATGATGATCCCAGGCACTGATATGCCGGTTCAATACTTCTTGCCGGGTAACGCAATTGTTCAGCTGGATGACGGCGCGAACGTTGGCATTGGTGACACCTTGGCGCGTATCCCGCAAGAAAGCGGCGGTACCAAGGATATCACCGGTGGTCTGCCACGTGTTGCTGACCTGTTCGAAGCGCGTAAGCCAAAAGAGCCAGCTATCTTGGCGGAGATCACAGGTACTGTTTCCTTCGGTAAAGAAACCAAAGGTAAACGTCGCCTGATCATCACCCCAGAAGAAGGCCAAGCCTACGAAGAGATGATTCCAAAATGGCGTCAGCTCAACGTATTCGAAGGTGAAAAAGTCGAGAAAGGTGATGTGATCGCTGATGGTCCAGAATCACCGCACGACATCTTGCGTCTGCGTGGTGTTCACGCAGTGGCTGAGTACATCACCAACGAAGTTCAAGACGTTTACCGTCTGCAAGGCGTTAAGATCAACGATAAGCATATCGAGACCATCGTGCGTCAGATGTTGCGTAAGGTGACCATTAAGTCTGCAGGTGATACCGACTTCTTGGAAGGCGAGCAAGTGGAATACTCACGTGTGACCATTGCTAACCGTGAACTTGAAGCGGAAGGCAAGCGTCCAGCGACCTATGGTCGTGACCTGCTGGGTATCACTAAAGCCTCGTTGGCGACTGAGTCATTCATCTCAGCGGCATCGTTCCAGGAAACCACGCGCGTGCTGACAGAAGCAGCCGTAGCGGGTAAACGTGATGACTTACGTGGTCTGAAAGAGAACGTGATTGTGGGTCGTTTGATCCCAGCCGGTACTGGTTTCGCGTATCATAAAGATCGTCAAGCCAAACGTGCTGAGCCTGAACAGCCTGTTGCACCACAGATTGATGCTGAGCAAGCCTCACAAGATCTGGCAGCACTTTTGAATGCAGGACTGAACGACGACAATTAATCGATTGTCTCGCACCATTGAAAAGGCACCTCCTCGGAGGTGCCTTTTGTTTTTCTGCCCTAGAGCACAAAAAAACGCCGCCAAGAGGCGACGGATTCGTTTATTCACTGATACGTATTTACGCGCCAGGCGGGTGAGCTAAGCTATCTGCAATGACACGAATTAGTGTGTCTTCTAACTCGAAACGTTGTTCCAGCAGCTCGCCGATCGCTGAGATGTCTTCATCAAAGTCGGGGAAGTGATAGTCCTCATCATCCCAATCAAGCTCACTAAATTTGTCGTTGAAATCGAGCAAAGGATCCGTGGTGTCAACAATGCGGAAATACAAGCTATCGGTTTCTTGTGTTGCCGAGAAGCCGGTAGACTGCCATCGCTCCATGACCATGTTATAAATCTTAAAATGCCCCGTGGAGATGTAATCGACCAAGTGATCGCAGAAGCGGTCAATTTCTTCTTTGCTGGGCAGATTCTGCTTCTTTTTTACCGCGACACCTGCCACGTTGTAGTATTCAACCAGCAGCTGACGACGTAACTCGAGCCAGTAATCGATGACGTCATCGTAACCGCTCCATTGTGCTTTAGTACGTTCAAGTTTTTTCAGCATGATCGGCGTCCTCGTGATCGATCAGCGAATGGGTGGCACTATATACGGCCAACTTAAAATTAACGGGCTGCTCAATCCTTTGCATCACGTTATGAAGTTAGATTGCCAGTATTCAAGTATAGCTGCAAGGCTAAGGAAGTGACCATGTCTCAGAATCAACAAGCCGTCTATTTGTGTGCGGTTGTCGACGGAAAACTCTGGCTTCCTCACGGTACATTGCCTTTGTTATCCCTATCAGAATTGCCGTTTGCGGTGCAGACGACGATCACCGTTGGTCATTATCAACACATCCCAGTGGTGGGGGCATGGAATTGTAACACCATGCTACCGAGTGATGAGATGGCGGACTTGAGAGCGCTATTATCGGATTTACCGGCTGACTTGTTTGCGCTAGTGGGACGAGTCGTTCAGCTTGATGTGATGCAAAAGCAGCAAGCATTTTGCGGCCGCTGTGGCCACCGTGCGGTATTGGATACACAGTCGGTGGCGATGTGGTGCGCCGTCTGTCAACGTCACGATTATCCGCGTGTGTCGCCTTGTGTGATTGTGGCGGTACGTGATGACAAGCGACTGCTGCTGGCACAGCATCCACGGCATAAAACCGGGATGTATACCGTGATTGCCGGATTCGTTGAGCCCGGTGAAACCCTCGAACAGTGCGTGGCGCGCGAGGTCAAAGAGGAAACGGGGATTGAGGTGAAAAATATCCGTTATATGGATAGCCAGCCGTGGGCCTTTCCTTCCAATGTCATGATGGGTTTTTTGGCCGACTATGCAAGCGGTCAGCTACGGCCAGATTATGAGGAATTGACGGATGCACAATGGTTTGACTGCCAATCACTCCCGCCAGTTGCACCTCAAGGGACCATTGCGCGGCGCTTGATTGACGCAAGCTGCGCGCTTGCGCAGGAATAAAAAAACCCGGCCGTAGGGAAGCCGGGGTAAGATGCGAACATAATTGTCTTTCGCAGACCTATTGTCGTTATGCGTTGGTTTTATCATGTGGTGAGAAAAGCAGCAATCATCGCCCACCCTTGGGATGACAGTTTTATGATCCTGTTAACAAAGGTTGGCTTTTGTTGCGACTCGACAGTGATACAATGACGCCTCTTTTCGCTCACAGGCTTTAACACAATGACTGAACTGAAAAACGATCGCTATTTACGCGCTTTACTCAAACAGCCAGTGGATTGCACCCCCGTGTGGATGATGCGTCAAGCTGGTCGCTATCTGCCAGAATACCGCGAAGTACGTGCGCAAGCCGGTGATTTTCTGTCATTGTGTAAAAATGCAGAGCTGGCGTGTGAAGTGACTTTACAACCTTTACGCCGCTTTGATCTCGATGCCGCTATTCTGTTCTCCGACATTTTGACCATCCCCGATGCGATGGGACTGGGTTTGTATTTTGAGACCGGAGAGGGGCCGAAGTTTGCGCGCCCGATTACCTGTAAGGCGGACGTCGATAAAATCGGCATTCCCGATCCTGAAGGTGAGCTGCAATATGTGATGAATGCCGTACGCACTATTCGTCACGAATTGAACGGAGACGTTCCCTTGATTGGTTTTTCCGGCAGCCCTTGGACGCTCGCCACCTACATGGTGGAAGGGGGCAGCTCGAAAGCCTTTACCAAGCTTAAGAAGATGATGTATGCCGAGCCACAAACCCTGCATGCATTACTCGATAAGCTTGCCGATAGCGTGACCAGCTATTTGAATGCGCAAATCAAAGCGGGCGCCCAATCGGTGATGATCTTTGATACTTGGGGTGGGGTATTAACCCCGCGTGATTATTACGACTTCTCACTCCAATACATGCATAAAATTGTGGATGGTCTGATCCGTGAGCATGAAGGCCGTCGTGTCCCAGTGACCTTGTTTACCAAAAACGGCGGAATGTGGCTTGAGAAAATCGCGGCGACCGGTTGCGATGGTGTGGGGTTAGATTGGACAATCGATATTGCCGATGCCAAAGCACGGATTGGTGATAAAGTGGCCTTGCAAGGCAATATGGACCCGTCCATCCTCTATGCTCAGCCTGATCGTATCCGTCAAGAGGTTGCGACTATCCTAGAAGGATTTGGCGAAGGGACAGGCCATGTCTTTAATCTCGGCCACGGGATCCACCTCGATGTCCCGCCGGAAAACGCCGGGGTGTTTGTCGATGCGGTGCATGAGTTGTCCCGTCTGTATCACGACTAAGCTAGCACGCTCGCCAATGGCGAGCGTTTTTTTACCTCGGTGCAGTGAACAACGCCTGTTGGATCTGCGTTTGCAGGGCTGGCACTACCTGTTCTTCAAACCATGGATGACGACGTAGCCATAACGTATTTCTGGGCGAGGGGTGAGGTAGCACAAAAGTGTGCGGTGCCCACTGCCGCCAGTGTTTGACGGTTTCGGTCAATGTTTTGGGCTTATTGGCTAAATAGTACTGCTGAGCATACTGGCCAATCAGCAAGGTCACCGCAACGTTAGGGAGGTGCGCTTTGATTGCCTTGTGCCACACAGGCGCACAAATGCGGGCAGGCGGCAAATCGCCCGATTTACCTTTGCCCGGATAGCATAGCCCCATCGGCATAATGGCAAATAAGTCAGGCTGATAGAATTGCTCGCGCGTGACCCCCAGCCATTCTCGTAAGCGGTCGCCACTGGGATCATTAAAGGGCAGGCCACTGTCATGGACGCGTCTACCGGGTGCTTGGCCGATAATCAGTACCCGCGCATCCGTACTGGCTTGGATCACAGGACGAGGTCCATCAGGTAGCCAATGTTGGCATAATCGGCATGCTTGTGCTGCGGATAACCCTGTCTCCAAATCCGAAAACGTCATCTAGTACCCTTTATCAAAATCGACGTGGTGGAGCAAAGGCTCGCCAGCATGCCAGCGCCGATAGTTATCCGTAAACAGCTTAAAGACCTGATCGGGGAAGCTAACGGCAGCAATATGCGGTGTCACTGTCACCTTGGGGTGTGTCCAAAACGGATGCGACTCGGGCAGGGGCTCCTGTTGCATCACATCCAAGACCGCGCCGCGAAGCTGCTTCGCCTCCAACGCGTGGATCAGGGCGTGCTCATCCACGGTGGCACCACGCCCGACGTTAATAAAGAAAAGATCCAGCGCATGCTGCCAAAACGCTGCATTCAGGCATTGGTGTGTTTTGTCTGTGGCGGGCAAAGTGCTTACTAACACATCAACCTCACGCAACCGTTGCTGTAATTCGGGCAGTGTCATGGTGTGATCAAACGCCTCGACAGACCGGCCGGTTTGGTTGGTGCCCAGTACCTTCATGCCAAACGCGTGAGCGACGGTCGCGATATACTGGCCAATCGCTCCTGTGCCTAAAATGGCGAGCGTTTGCCCATGCAATGACTGATAGGGCTGAGGCTGCCAGTGACACTGCGCTTGCTGTTTGGCGTACTGACCAATATGGCGAGTATTCGTCAATAGGTGTCCGAAAACATATTCGGCCATTAAGGGGCCAAAAATACCGCGCACATTGGTGAGCTGATAGTGGCGGAACGGCGCCTGAATCAGCGCATCGGTCCCGGCGAAGGTGGATTGCAACCAGCGCAACGCGTTGGCATGAGGCAGCTTTGACACGGCAAGCGGTGGGTCAGCTAGCCAGATCGTGGCCTCTTCTGCGTTATGCGTGAGGGCGAGATCTGGGAGTTGGGCTGCTGCCAGTAATTGATGGTAGGTCGCAGCATGCTCACTGATCACATAAACTTTATCCACAAAGGCTCCTTTTTATGGGGCGGTGAATCAAGTACACTTGCACCCAATTTACCGACGGACAATTGTCCCCCGTTATTTAAGATCAATTGGCTATGTTAAGAAACCCCTTACAACTGCGTTTGGAAAAATGTGAGACTTGGCAGCACGTCAGTTTTATGGCTGCGCTGGTGGAGCGTATGTACCCTAACTATGCCCTTTACTGTGCGCAAACTGAATTTGCTGACCCTCAAGCGTTTCGCAATATTCTTGATGCAGTGTGGGAATCACAAACAGTGAAAGGGGCCAAAATTGACTTTGAGCGACAGCTAGAAAAGCTGGAGCCATTGATCCCTGCGCTCACCGATGACGCGATTTACCTCACTTATCCAGCCATTGATGCCTGTGCGGCGTTATCACACCTTCTTCACGCCTTGCTTGACCGTGATGAAATGCTGACCATTACGCTGAAAGTGAGCCAGCAGTCGGTGATGAGCGTCGCGCAACTGGAAGAAGCACAAACCGGCGATGCAGTCACCGATGAAAACCAGAAGGCGAATGAAGCTGTGTGTGATGAATGGGACGCGCAGTGGGCGATTTTCCGGGTACTGAAAAGTGCGGATACCCGCGACGTTGAGATGCTTAAAGGCATTCGCCAAGAGTTACGCGAGGCGGGTGTGAGCAACTTAGGATTAAGCCTTTGAACGGCGGAAAATGAGATAAAAAAGGCGGCTTCGGCCGCCTTTTGTGTTTAGGTTATCCCGATGATTCATCCGATTGACGCTGTACGGGTGGTTCATCGTCGTCTTGGCTCTCAATCATCTTATGCTGCTTTTTCCATGACTCCCAACGCTGGTAGGCCAATTGCTGCATATCGGTGACAGTATCCGCTTCATCAATGATCTCGCGGCCGGTTAAGTACTCGAAAATATCTTCCAGCGTGATTATCCCTTGCACCGTCCCGTACTCGTCCACAATCATCGCTAATTGCGCGCGACGGATCATTAAGATATCGAACGCTTGTAATACGCTATTACCGGGCAAAATCACCGCGAGTGGACGCATAAGGTCACCCAGGGTGGTACGTCGAGCCCCGCGTGTCTTGGCGGCATAGATATCGGATTTGTGGACAAAACCTAAAATATCATCACGCTGTTCGCCATAAATCAACGGGCGCGAGAAGGGACAGTCACTGTGCTCGGTTAAAAAGGTATCTACACTCATCTCCGCCGGGACACGAAAAAGCACCGGACGTGGGGTCATCAACTGCGTGGCAGGGAGCTCACGCAGTTTCAACATGTTGTTGAGCATCTGGGTTTCATCTTCACCCATTTCACCACTTTCTGAGGCGAGCATCGCCATGGCCGAGATTTCATCACGCAGTTTGACATGGGTCGCGTCAGAGCTAAGACGCTTGGTTATTTGCTCGGATACCCACACAAAGGGGGTCAGGCCCCATACCATCCACTTCAATACAATCGCCGCCCCTGGCGCCAATTGCGGCCAGAAGTTGGCACCAATGGTTTTTGGGATAATCTCGGAGAGTAATAAAATAGCCAGTGTGAGTACTGCGGAGAATACCCCAACCCATGCATCGCCAAACACATTGGCCGCTTGTGCCCCTGCACCTGCTGCCCCCACGGTGTGCGCAATGGTGTTTAAGGTGAGGATCGAAGCCAGTGGTCGGTCGATATTATCTTTTAAGGCGGTCAGTTTCGCCGCGGCTGGGTGTTCTTGCTGACGGAGATTCGCCAAATAGCTTGGCGTAATACTCAATAGGATTGCTTCAAGCACAGAACAAATGAAAGATACACCAATAGATAATGAGATAAATAGGACAAGAGTCAGCATATATTCCCGAGTATGAAAGCCAGTCGTCCCCTTAAAGATCAGGCCAGTGGCGGGCTTTTACAACCATTCAAATGAGAAAAAGCGCAACAAATTGTGAGATCGCGCTCAGTTTGTGGTTAAAGAGCCTCCATATAGTCTCACCAAGCGCCACAAACCTTTGCCAGCCGGGCTTCTTTTGAATTAGAGTGAGCTCGTCTCTAAAAAAACCTAGAAGGGAAGACATAATGAACAAGACCCAACTGATCGACCTGATCGCTGAAAAAGCCGACCTTTCAAAAGCGCAAGCAAAAGCAGCACTGGAAGCGACTTTGGGCGGAATTGAAGGTGCCCTAAAAGAAGGCGAGCAGGTGCAACTGATTGGCTTCGGTACGTTTAAAGTAAACCACCGTGCAGCGCGCACGGGTCGTAACCCACAGACGGGTCAAGAGATCCAAATTTCAGCGGCTAACGTGCCAGCCTTTGTGGCAGGTAAAGCACTGAAAGACGCGGTTAAGTAAGCGTCAATCGTCATTATCGCCATAGCCTCTGCTATGGCGTTTTTGTCTCTGGGTGACGCAAAATGCGAAGAGTATGGGCGTTATCGCTGATCATACTGCTCACGGCCTGTAGCCGTGGCGAACCCCCGAAGCCTGTCACACGGGTAACAGCCTCTGTTGCGGGTGGTGACCACAGTGCGGTCTATTGGCTCGATAGCCAACAGGGGCGCCCAATCAGCTTGTCAGAGCATGTTTGGCAAGGGGATTACGGCGAGTATCGCGGCGAATATGTGTGGCGAGATGGCCAATTACGTGCCTTAAAGCGTGAAGGTGAACAGCTCGCAGATAATACGCGTGTCCCTTTTTCTCTCCATGTCCGTTTTGATGCCAGTGGCGAACCTGTATTTCAACGCTATCGCCAAGATGGCGCGATTATTCCCCTCGACAGTGCTGCGTTAACGCGCCTGTATCAAGAGTCCAATCAGATCCTCGGCCAAGCCCAAGGGCAAATCGCGCGCAATGTGTCTGTCTTGCAGGGACAGCGAATAGGTGAATATTGGGTAGATTGCCGTGGCGAACGGCAGCGTTGGGTCTTTGATGATGCGATCCCGCCCGTGGTGGTGAGCAAGCTGCTCCAGCCGGGTACCTTTGTGATTGGCGCTGGGAATCCCGGTATTGGCAAAGATACCATCGATGCCTTGGTCTTGGTGCGCCGTGAAAAGGCGTGCTTAACCCGTCCTCAGCTATTGGCAGAATAAAAAATGCGCCCAGAGGACGCATTGTGGCATGGTGTGACGGTCACTGATTCGCTTATGATGTAGCGTTTTCGCGTGCGATGGCGCGATGGGCAATATCACGGCGGTAAAAGCAGCCCGGCCACTGGATCATGGCAGCCAGCGTATCAGCCCCTTGTTTTGCCGTAGTCACATTCTCACCTAATGCGGTAGCACAGAGTACACGCCCGCCAGCGGTGACAATATCGCCGTCTTTTAGTGCTGTCCCTGCGTGAAATACTTTGGCGGTCTCGCTATCGGTGGGTAACCCAGAGATACGATCCCCTTTGCGATAGTCACCCGGATAGCCACCAGCGGCTAAGACCACGCCCACGGCTGCACGTGGATCCCAGTGAGACTCGACCTTATCAAGGCGTCCTTGCGTGCCTGCCAAGCAAAGCTCAACCAAGTCAGATTGCAAGCGCATCATAATCGGTTGGGTTTCCGGATCGCCAAAGCGACAGTTAAACTCAATCACTTTTGGCGTCCCATCGGCACTGATCATCAAGCCTGCGTATAGAAAGCCTGTATACGGCACACCATCGGCGCGCATGCCTTCTACTGTTGGCATGATTACCTCGTCCATCACACGTTGATGGATTGCATCGGTGACCACAGGCGCGGGCGAGTATGCACCCATACCGCCGGTATTAAGGCCGGTATCGCCTTCTCCGACCCGTTTGTGGTCTTGGCTGGTGGCCATTGGCAGCACATGCTCTCCATCGATCATGACGATAAAGCTTGCTTCTTCACCTTGCAGAAATTCCTCGATGACCACGCGGTGACCGGCTTCACCAAACGCATTGCCCGAGAGCATATCGCGCACTGCCTCGGTGGCTTCTTGTTCGGTCATCGCGACAATGACCCCTTTTCCAGCAGCAAGGCCGTCGGCTTTGACCACAATGGGCGCGCCTTTTTCCTCGATGTAGGCTAATGCGGGCTCTACCGTCGAAAAGGTTTGGTAGTCAGCGGTGGGAATGCCATGTCGCGCTAAAAAGTCTTTACTGAAGGCTTTCGAACCTTCAAGTTGTGCCGCTGCTTGGGTAGGACCAAAGATGGCCAAGCCGTGCTCACGGAAGGCATCGACCACACCTAACACCAAGGGGGCTTCAGGACCCACGATGGTCAAATCAATTTGTTGCTCGCGCGCAAAGGCCAGCAATCCCTCAACGTCATCAGCAGCAATGGCGATATTGCTGACTTTTTCCTCGTGGGCGGTGCCGGCATTGCCCGGTGCGCAATATACGAYTTCAACGTTTGATGACTGCGCGGCTTTCCACGCCAGCGCATGTTCGCGGCCACCGCCACCAATCACTAATACCTTCATGTGTTCTCCTTCATCGCCCACTTAGTGGCGGAAATGGCGCATACCGGTAAAGACCATCGCCATGCCATGCTCATTGGCGGCAGCAATCACTTCGTCATCACGCATCGAACCGCCCGGTTGGATCACGCAGGTGATCCCAGCTTTTGCTGCAGCATCAATGCCGTCACGGAAAGGGAAGAAAGCATCGGAGGCCATCACGCTACCGGCCACTTCGAGCTGCTCATCGGCCGCTTTAATGCCGGCTATCTTCGCCGAGTAGACGCGGCTCATTTGGCCGGCGCCCACGCCGATGGTCATGCTGTCTTTGGCATACACAATCGCGTTTGATTTCACGTATTTTGCCACTTTCCAGCAAAATAGCGCATCGTTTAGCTCTTTGTCTGTGGGCTGACGCTCAGTGACAATACGCAAATCGTCTAAACCGACCATGCCTTGGTCGCGGGCTTGGACTAACAAGCCACCATTGACGCGCTTGCTATCCCAACCTGTGGTGCGTGCTTGCCATTGGCCACACTCGAGAAGGCGTACGTTCTTCTTCGCTGCGACCACTGCTTTGGCGGCCTCACTGACGCGCGGTGCGATGATCACTTCAACAAATTGACGTTCGACAATGGCTTGTGCTGTGTCGCTGTCCAGTTCACGGTTAAAGGCAATAATGCCACCAAATGCTGAGGTAGGATCGGTTTGATAAGCACGTTGATAGGCGCTGAGTAAGTCTTCACCGATGGCAACGCCACAGGGATTGGCGTGTTTTACAATCACGCAAGCAGGCTGTTCAAACTCTTTCACGCACTCTAATGCCGCATCGGTGTCAGCGATATTGTTATAAGACAGCGCCTTGCCTTGTAGTTGGGTGGCCGTCGCCACCGAGGCCTCTTGCGGTTGGGCTTCAGTATAAAAGGCACCCGCCTGATGGCTGTTCTCGCCATAGCGCATGTCTTGCTTTTTGACCCAATGTTGCGTCAGGGTGCGCGGGAACGGCGAATCTTGGCTTTCTTCGGCGTGATGGTAGGCGGGGACTTGGGTGCCAAAGTAATTCGCAATCATGGCATCGTAGGCCGCGGTGTGCTCAAACGCGGCAATGGCTAAATCAAAGCGCGTGGCATGTGTCAAAGACTGCTGGTGCTGATCCATCTCGGTAAGCACGCGATCATAATCTTGGCTGTTCACCACAGTGGTGACGTCGGCATGGTTTTTCGCCGCTGAGCGCACCATGGTTGGGCCGCCGATATCGATATTCTCGATGGCTTGCTCGCGTGTGCAATCTGGGTTAGCAACGGTTTGTGCGAACGGGTAGAGATTCACCACCACCATATCAATCGGTGCGATTTGATGCTGTTCCATCACCGCATCGTCTTGACCGCGTCGGCCCAAAATGCCGCCGTGAATTTTCGGGTGGAGGGTTTTCACGCGGCCATCCATCATTTCTGGGAAGCCGGTATGCTCGGAGACTTCGGTGACCGCAAGGCCGTTTTCTGCGAGTAAACGGGCAGTACCGCCGGTCGATAGCAGTTCGACACCGCGTTGGGCGAGTGCTTGGGCAAACTCGACCACACCGGTTTTATCAGACACGCTGAGTAACGCGCGACGAATAGGACGCAGATTTTCCATGGCTTAGTTCTCTTCACTGACAGATTGAATGCTTATCAAAGCCCATCGCGTCTATCACCACGGATAAGCTTTATTAAACCGCCAAGTGTCAAAGCGGCGATATTCTATCTGATTTTGTTTGCGCAATCGATTGCTATTTGCTGATGGCGACATTTTTATTGTTTTTACACTTCATCTTTTTCTGGTTCGCATGCAATGCTGGTCATAAGGTCGCGGCTTTGCTACAAAAAGAAGGATCAATCGCATTACGATAGAGGAGCGGTGATGACCAAGTTGCTGCAAATCGGTGAGCTAGCCAAGCACTGTGGTGTCTCCACCGATACGCTGCGTTTTTATGAAAAGTCTGGCTTGCTAGCACCGAGTGCGCGCACAGAGGGTGGATACCGGCTTTATGCCGATGATGCCATTAGCCAAGTAATGTTCATTTTGCGCGGCAAAGAAATGGGGTTATCGCTTGATGAAATTCACGAGCTGTCTGACATTCGCGAAGAAGCGACGTTACACACCTGTGCAGAAGTCAAAGGGATCACCCAGCGGCGCCTGAATGAGGTCTCAGAGAAGATAGCCGCACTTGAGCGGGTTAGGCATGCACTGACACGTTTAAATGCCGCCTGCTGCGGTATGGACGACGATGACGCGACCCATTGCTCAATATTAGAAACCCTGGCGGACAGCGAAGATTCCAACCCATGCTGTTAAGGGAAGCTGCGTTGTACCATCAGAGAAAACAAAAACGGGCTAACCGATTGACGGCTAGCCCGTTTTATAATAGCCAAACCAATGATTGATTAGTTCATGCCGTATTTTTTCAGTTTCTTACGCAATGTACCGCGGTTGATGCCCATCATGGTGGCTGCGCGGGTTTGGTTACCGCGGGTGTATTGCATGATGGTATCCAGCAGTGGCTGCTCAACTTCTGCGAGGACAAGCTCATACAGATCGTTGACTTCCTGGCCATTCAATTGCGCTAGGTAGTTCTTCAGGGATGCTTTTACAGAGTCACGAAGTGGCTTTTGCGTAATTTGATCTTGTGAAGTTACAGTCGTTACTGTCAATGCTTCGGAAGTCAGGTTTTGTTCGAACATATTCTGTCAGCTCTTCTCGTATTTATGCAACGTTGTCGAAGTAGCCTTGCAGCGCATCGATCTGCTGTTGTGCATCTTCGATTGCGTTGAAGGTTCGGCGAAAATCGCCAATTTGATCATGCTCTTTCAGGTACCAACCCACGTGCTTACGGGCGATACGTAATCCTTTGAGCTCCCCATAAAAGTGATGAAGCTCTTGAACATGACCCAACAAAATCGTCCTAACCTCTTCTAGTGAAGGGGCAGGCAGGTACTCACCAGTAGTGAGATAGTGGTGGATTTCGCGAAAAATCCACGGGCGTCCTTGAGCAGGACGACCAATCATCAATGCATCAGCACCTGTGTAATCCAGCACATAACGTGCTTTTTCCGGAGAATCAATGTCGCCATTGGCAATCACTGGGATCGACACAGCCGCTTTGGCTGCTTTAATGCTGTCGTACTCTGCTTCCCCTTTGTACATACAGGCGCGCGTGCGGCCATGCAGGGCAAGGGCTTGGATACCACAATCTTCCGCCATCCGGGCGATCTCTACACAGTTCTTATTGTCCGGGTCCCAACCTGTACGGGTTTTCAATGTCACCGGCACATCCACCGCGTTTACCGTGGCTTTGAGGATTTGCTCAATGAGGTCCGGTCGCGTTAGCAAGGCAGAGCCGGCTAACTTCTTATTGACCTTTTTCACTGGGCAACCCATGTTGATGTCGATGACTTGTGCCCCGTTTTCGACACAAAAGCGGGCCGCCTCGGCCATTAGCTCTGGCTCGGCACCGGCGATCTGAACCGAACGAAGGCCAGACTCGTCAATATGAACCATGCGCTTTTGCGATTTGTTCGTTCGCCATAAGGCTGGATTAGACGACATCATTTCACTGACCGCCATGCCTGCGCCGTGCGCAAGACATAACTCACGAAAAGGTCGGTCCGTGACACCTGCCATTGGGGCAACGATCAACGGGACATCCAGGTTATAAGGTCCGATACGCAAAAGCTCTAAATCCTCTGTCAGCCGCTCTGAGTCAGCAAGGGCGCGCATTTTACGCATTTTTGACGCGTCTGAAAAGGACAATATTTGAGCATTGATGGCTTGATTTTTACAGCACTTTTTGTATCAGTCGCGTTTCGCTGATTAATCAAGCATTTCGAGTAGCACGTCAACGATGACTTAGCGACCTTGTTAAGGGTACGGTAAGCCGTTTGTACGACGATGCGAACGATTAAGCGGGTAACTGACCGCTAATTCGGCACCACTCTTCACGCTCTACGATCGGGTCGATAGTGAGGCTGTCGCGGTAGTGATTGGCGACGTCTTCTGCTTGGGTATCGAGGACACCAGACATCGCTAATTGGCCGCCGGGTTTGATGAGTCCTTTGATCACGCCAGACAGCTCACGGAGTGGACCGGCCAGAATATTGGCCACCACCACATCGGCTTGGAGATCGGCCGGTTGGTCTTTAGGCAAATACAAGTGCAGTTGGTCGGCGACACCGTTGCGCTCTGCGTTATCTTTGGACGCCAGTAGTGCTTGAGGGTCGATATCAATGCCAATCACACGCTCGGCACCGAGTTTGATGGCGGCAATCGCGAGGATCCCAGAGCCACAACCGAAGTCGATCACTGTCTTACCGCTGAGGTCGAGTCCGTCGAGCCATTCGAGGCACAGCGCGGTGGTCGGGTGTGATCCTGTGCCAAAGGCGAGGCCTGGGTCGAGCATCACGTTGACGGCATTATCATCAGGGACTTCACACCAAGTTGGGCAGATCCACAGGCGCTCACCAAACTGCATTGGCTTGAAGTTATCCATCCAAGCGCGTTCCCAGTCTTTATCCTCAAGCTGTTCGACCTTGTGGGCAAAGTTGTCCGCCAACAATGGGCTCGCGTTTAACACGGCCAACACGGTCGACATGTCCGCTTGGGCGTCGTATAGCGCCATGATGTCGGTTTCGCCCCACAGACGGGTTTCACCAGGCAAAGGTTCAAAAACAGGCGTGTCTTTGGCATCTAAAAAGGTGACGGAAAGGGCGCCCGCTTCTTCCATTAGTAGGTCGCCAATGGCTTCTGCATTTTCAGCAGTTGCATTCAGTTTTAATTGGATCCAAGGCATGGTGAGGTCCGTATAAAAATTAAACGCTGATTATATCAAATATCTCTCTCCTTGTGATGTACGAGTCTCCGAGGGCGACGCATTTTGCTTAGCAGAATGCGACTATTTGCCTGTTTTTTCTGCCTTAGGTACCGATTATCTTTTTCTGGTTGTTTTTTAACCATTGCATTCATAGGGTTAAATGCTGATTGATTTTTAGGCACGTTTTTTGACTCATTATGCACGCGATTTACCATAGAGGGAGTGCCACCATGAAAGATAATGGGCCAGTAACGCAGAAAGAAGTGAGGTTTGAAGGGCGCGGAGAGCTTGTTTCTGTGACTGACATGAAAGGACGTATTACTTATGTCAACGATGCATTTGTTGACATTAGTGGCTACTCCCTCAATGAGTTAATTGGCAGTGATCACTCTATGGTACGGCACCGAGACATGCCGCCAGCCGCGTTCAATGATATGTGGAAGACCATTAAGGCGGGTAAAAATTGGCGCGGTGTGGTGAAAAACCGATGCAAAAATGGGGATCATTATTGGGTGAATGCCTTTGTATGCCCGGTGGTCAAAAATGATCAGGTTGTTGGCTTTCAATCCGTACGCAGTGAGCCTACCCGTGAGGAAATAGAAAAGGCTGAAGCCTTGTATGCTCGGATGCGCAAAGATAGCTCGATAGCGATGCCTCGACCGTCATGGCTTCAGCGTCTGCAGATAAGACACTTTGTGCGTGGTATGTCCGCAGTCAGTGCGGTACTTAGCCTTGCTGTTGCTTATCAAGCGTTTATTCACGGGCTTATGTTTGCCTTTTATGCCGCTATCGGCACGATCGTGAGCGTAGTTTTATTAGCTTGGGTTGTCCGCCACCGTGTCCTGTTTACGGTGGAAAAAACCACCCGAGCCATGCGCTTGTTGGCCTCGGGTGATCTCGATAATGCGACAGAGCCAGTTCGCTATGACGAGATGGGAGAGCTGGCCGATAACTTTCGTATGGTGAAAGCACGATTTGGGGTCATTATTGGTCAAGTCATGGAGAATACCTCCCGACTGGTGCAGTACGCGGATGGACTGTCAGAGCGTGGCTATACCATGCAAAATCAGATGCATGCTCAAGTGCAACACACAACGCAAGTGGCCAGTGCGATGTCGCAAATGAGCTCGACAGTCGAAGAAGTGGCACAAAATATGACTCGTACCGCTGAAACTATTGAGCAAACCCAAGACAGTACGTGCCGAGGGGATGAGCTGGTATCGGCGGCAAGCGCAAGCATGGAACAATATATGGCAGATTTAGAGCAGACGATTGCTCAGATCCAAGCCAGTGCGGCAGAGAGTGAAAAAATTAGTACGGTCACCGAGACGATCAGCGACATTGCAGAGCAAACCAACTTGCTCGCACTGAATGCAGCCATTGAAGCGGCACGTGCTGGGGATCAGGGGCGTGGCTTTGCGGTTGTTGCCGATGAAGTACGCGGTCTGGCTCAGCGCACGCAGCAAGCGACAGGCGATATTCGCCAGATGTTGGAAGGGTTACGTGTTGGTATTGGACAAGCCTCTGAAAACATCGTGAGCAATAATCAAGTGGCGAAAGAAACCCTCACTCACATTCAAGACTCGAAGCAGATACTTCGTGACATTGTCGATCAAATTAGCCTCGTTCGGGATATGGGCGTACAGGTCGCCACTGCGGCTGATGAGCAGGCGACAGTCACCAAAGAAATGAGTCGTTCTGTCGAGCAAATTCATGAGCAAAGCTCGGCGGCCAGTCAACAAGCCTCAGAAACTGGCGAAGTAGCAAGGCAGCTTACCGAGCACTCGCAAATTCTTAAAGTGGCGTTAGCGGATTTCAAACTCAATGGTGCGAGTGACAAAGCCCACGATTTCTCTGCGATCAAGAATGCGCACTTGGCTTGGAAAAGTAAGATGCGCGCCTTTTTAAATGGCAATGCGGAAGCCATGGATAGAAAAGTGGCGTGCTCTCATCACCATTGCGGGTTGGGTAAATGGTTCTACGGCGAAGGCAAAGATATTGCGGGGCATTTGCCGGCCTATCGCCAGCTTGAAAAGCCACATGCACAGCTGCATCGTACCTTGAAGGACATCATTGACTTGCATGACAAAGGTAATCTCGAAGCGGCAAACAACAAGTATTTAGAGATCGAACCCTTATCGCACCAAGTCGTCGCAGGGATAGAGGCGTTGGAGCAGCAACTTATGCCTCGTTAGTCTCTGTATGGGGAGAAAGAGATGAAAACCTGCCGTCTCGACGCGGCAGGTTTTTTCTATGCGAAATACAGATTAAGACAATCCGAGTTTCTTCTCGAGGTAGTGAATGTTAGCACCACCGTGTTGGAAGTGCTCATCGTTCATAATATCGATTTGCAGCGGAATATTGGTTTTAATGCCATCAATCACGGTTTCGGCCAGCGCATTGCGCATACGAGCAATCGCAACATCGCGGTTCTCACCGTAACAAATCAGCTTACCAATCATGGAGTCATAGTGAGGAGGAACACGGTAGCCCGCATACACATGTGACTCCCAACGCACACCCATACCGCCTGGTGAGTGGAAACGCTCAATTTTACCCGGGCTCGGAATAAAGCGCTCTGGGTCTTCGGCATTAATACGACATTCGACGGCATGGCCGCGAATGCGAATATCATCTTGGGTAAACGACRGAGGCTGACCCGCTGCAATGCGCAGTTGCTCTTTGACCAGATCGACACCGGTAACCATTTCGGTGACAGGGTGTTCAACTTGGATACGGGTGTTCATCTCGATAAAGAAGAATTCGCCGTTTTCGTACAAGAATTCAAAGGTGCCTGCGCCGCGATAACCGATTTCGATACAGGCACGGCAGCAACGCTCGCCGATAAACTTACGCATTTCATCGGTAATCCCGGGTGCTGGCGCTTCTTCAACCACCTTTTGGTGACGGCGTTGCATCGAGCAATCGCGCTCACCGAGATGAATAGCGCCACCTTGGCCGTCTGCCAAGACTTGCACTTCGACGTGGCGTGGGTTTTCAAGGAATTTCTCCATGTACACCATGTCGTTGCTAAACGCGGCTTTGGCTTCGGCGCGGGTCATCGCAATGGCATCCACCAGTTCGGCTTCAGAGCGAACCACACGCATACCACGGCCACCGCCGCCGCCTGACGCTTTGATGATCACCGGGTAGCCAATACGTTTGGCGATGGTTTTGTTCTTTTCCTGATCGCTACCCAATGGGCCGTCAGAGCCAGGAACACAAGGGACGCCTGCTTTTTTCATCGCTTCGATTGCAGAGACCTTGTCACCCATCAGACGAATAGTGTCGGCTTTGGGGCCGACAAAGACAAAGCCAGAGCGCTCTACTTGCTCAGCAAAATCGGCGTTTTCCGACAAGAAGCCGTAACCCGGGTGAATCGCCACCGCGCCGGTGATTTCAGCGGCGCTGATGATACGAGGAATATTTAGGTAGCTTTGGTTGCTCGGCGCAGGGCCGATACAAACCGTTTCATCCGCTAACAGGACGTGCTTTAGATCGCGGTCTGCAGTGGAGTGTACCGCCACCGTTTTAATGCCGAGTTCTTTACAAGCACGCAAAATCCGTAGCGCGATTTCACCGCGGTTGGCGATAACAATTTTATCTAACATACGGCCCTCGCTTATTCGATGATTACGAGTGGTTCGTCGAACTCAACTGGCTGGCCGTCTTCACACAGAATCGCTTTTACCACACCGCTCTTATCTGCTTGGATCTGGTTCATCATCTTCATTGCTTCAACGATACACAAGGCATCACCTGCATTGACTTGGCTGCCAACTTCAACAAACGGTGCTGCATCTGGGCTTGGCGCGCGATAGAAAGTACCCACCATTGGCGAAAGAACTTGGTGACCCGTCGGCTCTGGTGCGCTTGCCGGCGCTGCGGCTGGCGCTTCTGCGGCCGTTGCTGCTGGAGCGGCAGGCGCAGGGGCTGGCATGGCATACTGTGGTGCAGCAAACTGAGGCGCGGCAGGTGATGAACGGCTGATACGTACCGACTCTTCGCCCTCAGAAATTTCGAGCTCAGCAATGCCTGACTCTTCAACCAGTTCGATCAATTTTTTGATTTTACGGATATCCATGGTGTCGTCTCTTCTTGTGTTTGTTTTACTGAGCTGCAAACGCCAAATGGCGCGCAGCTGCCGTTAATGCGAATTCGTAGCCATCTGCTCCCAACCCACAAATTACACCGACAGCCTTGTCAGAGAGGTAGGAATGATGACGGAAGGGTTCTCGAGCATGCACATTGGAAAGGTGCACCTCGATAAACGGGATCCCAACACCGAGCAACGCGTCGCGCAGGGCGACGGAGGTGTGCGTAAAAGCGGCAGGATTGATAATGATAAAATCCATCTCACCCATGGCTTGGTGAATGGCATCGATCAGGTTGGCTTCACTGTTGGATTGTAAGTGCTCAAGGTGAAGCCCTAAGGTTGCCGCTTGGGCATGCAACGCGGCGACAATTTGATCGAGCGTTTGGCTACCGTAGTGATCGGGTTCACGCTGGCCTAGCAAATTGAGGTTTGGGCCATTTAAGACTAAAACACGGTTATTTGTAGACATCTTGACGCTTACTTCTCCTATTTGCTGTCAATATGCAGCACTTTGTGGATTCCAGCCTGATGGCATGCTGAATGGGCTTCAAGCACGCCGATTTGTCCTTAGTGGGCTCAATTATAGAGAATTCACCGCAAATCGCAGCAAAATACTGGTCTAATCAGCACACTTTCCCTTTATGGTGTAGCAAAAACTGTCGCGATTGTCGATTGCTGTACTGTCAAGGTTATGTGTTTTTTATCGACAATAAGGATAGGAGTGGTGTTCGCCCAGACAGTTCAGTGGCACAGATCATAAAAACAAAAAAAGCCGCCCGTAGGCGGCAAAGGTTGCTAAGCAATCGTATCGTTGCGCTACACCACGTTTTCTTTCTCGGCAATCAGCTTGTCGACCACACTCGGATCGGCCAGCGTTGAGGTGTCGCCAAGACTACCTGTATCACCGGTGGCGATTTTGCGCAGAATACGGCGCATGATTTTTCCGGAACGCGTTTTGGGTAAGGCGTCGGTCCAATGGATAAAATCGGGCGTCGCAATAGGGCCAATCTCTTTGCGTACCCACTCTTTCACCTCTTTATGCAGCTCGGCGCTGGGCACCTCACCAGCGTTCAGAGTGATGTAGGCATAAATCGCTTGGCCTTTGATGTCGTGTGGCACACCCACGATGGCGGCTTCGGCAATTTTATCAAAGGCCACCAACGCGGACTCGATTTCTGCTGTCCCCATTCGGTGGCCGGATACGTTAAGGACATCATCGACACGACCTGTAATCCAGTAGTAGCCGTCCTCATCGCGACGCGCGCCGTCACCGGTAAAGTACATGCCCTTGAAGGTTGAGAAATACGTTTGCTCAAAGCGGTCGTGGTCGCCAAACACGGTACGCATTTGTCCCGGCCACGAGTCCAGCATCACCAAATTCCCTTCAGCCGCGCCATCGACAATGTTGCCGACGTTATCAACCAACGCAGGTTGTACGCCAAAGAATGGCCGGGTGGCAGAACCGGGTTTGAGGGCGGTCGCGCCGGGCAAGGGGGTGATCAATATGCCGCCAGTTTCTGTTTGCCACCACGTATCCACAATCGGGCTTTGACGATTGCCAATGGTGGTGTAGTACCATTCCCAGGCTTCTGGGTTAATGGGTTCACCCACCGAGCCCATAATGCGCAGTGAGCTACGTGTCGTTCCCTCAACGGCTTCGTTACCTTTGGCCATCAACGCGCGGATGGCGGTCGGTGCGGTATATAAAATATTCACTTGGTGTTTATCAACCACTTCGCTCATGCGGGCGGTTGATGGGTAGGTGGGCACGCCTTCAAATAAAATCGTCTTCGCGCCATTAGCTAGCGGGCCATAAATGAGATAGCTGTGGCCGGTGATCCAACCCACATCGGCAGTACACCAGAACACCTCCCCGTCTTGATAATCAAAAACGTATTTGAAGGTCATCGCAGCATACACGAGGTAGCCGCCTGTGGTATGCAGTACCCCTTTTGGCGTCCCGGTTGAGCCAGATGTATAGAGGATAAATAAAGGATCTTCGGCATTCATTTCTTCGGGAGGGCAATCGGTTGATGCATTTGCGGTGGCTTCATGCCACCACACGTCGCGACCTTCGTGCCAATCAACTTGCCCCCCTGTGCGTTTGAAAACCAGCACGTTATTGACTGACGTGACTTTGCTGTTGGCAAGGGCTTCATCGACGTTCTTTTTCAATGGTACTGCACGGCCGCCACGAACGCCTTCATCCGCGGTAACCACGACTTTAGCGTTGGAGTCGATAATACGTCCCGCCAGCGCTTCAGGTGAGAAACCGCCAAATACCACTGTGTGCACGGCGCCAATACGGGCACAGGCGAGCATCGCGACCGCGGCTTCCATGACCATCGGCATATAAAGACAGACTACATCACCCTTTTTCACGCCATTGTCTTTAAGCGCATTGGCAAATTGGCACACCTGTTGGTGGAGCTGCTTGTAGGTTAGCGTGGCATCGTCCTTCGGATCGTCTCCTTCCCAAATTAAGGCAACCTGATCGCCTTTGTCGTTAAGATGACGATCGATACAGTTGGCGGCCACATTCAAGGTACCATCTTCAAACCAACGAATATCGACGTGGCCGGTATCAAAAGAGGTATGTTTCACCTTGGTATAGGGTTTGATCCAATCAAGAATTTGCCCGTGTTCGCGCCAAAAGCCTTCGGGATCGGTCACTGATTGCTGATAAAGCGCTTGGTAGGTGGCTTCATCCGCGTGTGCCTTTTGTGCAATTGAAGGCATGACGGGGTATACGTGACTATCGCTCATCCTGTTTCTCCTCGTGTCCGCGTAATCTCATGCGGCGCTTCCATGTCGTGAGATGTCAGGCTGTACCGCTGCCTGGCAAATGAAAACCATGCCCTTAAAGGTGTGACAGTTCGTGGGGTCCGGCAATTAGACTTTAGGATGAGGCCATTGATTTATAAGTATTTTGTGCGCTTGTTGGACCATAGATTGCGGGATTGATCTCACTTTTTGTGCAATACGTGTCGTAACGCTGGGTCGCTGTTGGCTATTGCGAACGTAGCATAGGCATGTCGCCATATTGCAAGCGCACGTAAATCAAAGCGGCGGCGATAGTATCGTCCAGTGCATCATGACGGGCGGGCAAAGGGAGGTCTAAATGGCGACTGATCGCTTCCATGCTGATGTCATGGTAGGCATTGGGCAGTAAACGCTCTAATTGACGTTGATAAATATCGCTAACTTCAATCACGGGATTGGGTAACGGAAAGCCTAAAAAACGCCGTGCGTAGCGATCTAAGATCGTTTTGTCGTAGCGAATGTGGTAGCCAACCAAAGGATGGTTATGGATGAAGGCGATTAACGTCGTCATGGCTTGCTCAGCGCTGACACCCTGTTCAAGATCTTGATGGCGCAACTGATGAATGCGGACCGAGCCTGCGTTCAAGCTTTTTGGCGCCACTAAGGTCAAGGTGAGCGCTTGGCTGGTGAGTATTCGATTCCCTTGAATTGGAGTGGCGGCGATAGTAACGAGTTCTGCACGCTCTGGATCTAAGCTGGTGGTTTCGCAGTCGAGCGAGATCACTGTGCTGCGATCCGAGGGTAAGAAGAGCGCGCGGTAGGACGATGTCCGCAATCGGTAGCGGTACCATTGACGTGACAACCAGTTCACGTTAGTCCCTCACATGGTAGTGATAGGCGAGGGATTCTTTGAACTTTTTCACCACATGTAAACCGTGACGCAAAAGATCTCGCTCACTGGAAGGAAGCGTAGAGACATCGATATAGTTACTCTGTTGCTCACCACTTAATTGTTGGCGTAACCGCAGTCGGATAAATAGCTTCAGCGCCTCGGCGAGATTCTCTGCCGTTTCTTCGGCCAGTGTCCCTATGTTAGCCAGCCTCTCAATCCGCTCAAAGGTATTGGTTTCGCTGACCCCTTTTTCTAGGCTCATAGTGCGAATACCGTGCACAATCGGAAAGATGCCGCCTTTTTTGATGTCGAGCCCTTCTTTACCACTCTTTAATGAGCCAAACACCGTCAAAGGGACTTTGAACGCTAATGCCGGGCGCACAAAGGTATTTAAGGTCAGCATATTGTCGCTGAGCGAGGCTTTAAGTGGCGTTTGAACCGCGTCGATAAGCTGGCTGTCGCCCGCAACAGGATGCGAATCGGCGAGAATGGCTAAATCCATCACGCTTTGATGATTAGCACTTTGCGCTAAGTTACGAATGGTTTGTTGCCATTGAGACGCGCTTTTCACCCACTTGGGGTTACTGACCATCACCTGCCCAGGGCAGGGCGGATAGCCGAGTAGATTTAAGGTATGTGAAAAGGCCTCCATCACGGTTTGGCACTCGGGCCAGGTGAGATCATCGGCCAAAATGAGTGCGTTATCTTGATCGGTTTTAAGTACTTGCTCGCCGCGCCCTTCCGAGCCCATCACCACCAAACAGCATTGCTGCTGATAGGGCTCGGGCACGATGAGGCGAAACGCTTTTTCCATGATTTGTTCATTCACGGTCGCGATGAGCTTCAYCACAAAGCGGGTGTGGATACCGTTGTTAAAGAGGGTATGAACCAATTTGCTTTGGCTATTTGCCGCTAACACCAGTTCATCGACGGTTTGCGCGCGTGCAATGCGTAAGTTAAGCACATGAGAATGGGTGGAGAACAAGCTCAGCACTTGTGGAAGATCGAGCGTGCCGACGGTCTGTTCCTGATCATCGACGACACGGACACGCTTCACTCGCTGACGCGTCATGGTGATCATGGCATGAAAGAGAAAGTCACCTCGCTCGACACTGATCACAGGGCGGGTAGCAATATTTCCCACCGGGACCGATTGGTCATGGCCGTCGAGTACCAAGGCATGCAGTAGATTGGTGCGGGTAATAATGCCGCAACTTCCGTCCTCGTAGTCGACCAAGGCGCAATCACAGCGTTGTGCTTTCATTTTTGCGGTGGCGTCCCTAAGGGGCACATCGGGTGTTACGCACAGCGCTGGTTGAATATTGCTATCGTCAATGCGAGTGAGCATGAACTCGGCTAAGTTCTGCTGCTGACGAGCTTGTGCGATTAGCTGCTGACGGCGCTGTAAGTTGGTATCGAAGTAAGCACTAAAATCTTGATTGGTATGATAAATGGCGAGGAACACCTCGGCAGGCAGTAAGTGACATAAAGTATCTTCTAGGGCGCGATATTGGTGCTTGGCGGTCCCGTTTAATATCGCTGGGACATCAAATAGATCATCCGTGGTGTAGTGCGAAAAGGTTTCTTTGCCGTCTTCCGACACCTCTTCCACACTGCCTTTGATAATGATAAAGAGCTGATCGCCACTATCACCGGCGGCGAGCAGCGTATCGCCACGTCGGAAGTAGGCAACGTCTATGGCTTGGCGGCATTGCTTGACTTGGGACGCCGTCAGGCAATCAAACGGTGCATGAGAGGTGTCAAACGGTTCAGGCATAATCGCACTCCCCACAATAATATTTCTAGTGTGTCGCACGTTATCTGTTCCGGCTAGCCGACTTTAGTCTAGCCAGTTGCGGCGAAACCTAGGCTGAGATCAACGAAGTGATGAGGATATTCGCTGAGTAGGGCTTTTTTTCATGTCAAAGAGTTGAGACACTTAGCCGCGAATCTATCTTGATGTGAAGTAATGAAATGAGCTTGTCCCACTGTTCTCCTTTTCGTTGGCTGTCAGAGTACTTTGGCGGTTTCTTTTTCTCTTACGGTGTCTACTTGCCGTTTTGGGCGGTTTGGTTTGATTACATGGGGTTGCATGCCGGGGTGATTGGTACGCTGATTGGCTTGGGCTTTGCAACTCGTTGTGTGGCCAACTTAGTGTTTACTCCCAAAGTGCAGCGGGTGGAGTCGTTACTGCCTGCACTGCGTGGCTTAACCTTAATGGCGTTGTTAACCTGTGCCTTGCACCCTGTAATGGGAGCGAACATTGCGTGGCTTGCGTTGGTGACTGTGCTCTTTAATCTGGCGATTGGGCCATCGGTGCCTTTGTCCGACGCGTTAGCGAACTATTATGCACGTCATCAGATTATCGACTATGGTCGAACACGCTTATGGGGGTCGATTGCTTTTATTGTCGGGTCAAGCTTGACAGGATGGCTGGTAACCGAGGAAACCGCCGCGATTATCCCTTGGGTTGCGATTGGAGGCTTGTCGGCTTGCTTGCTGTTAACCTTACGTCGCCCGACAGTAATGCCGGAAAGTGAGCATGACGCGGCCCACAGTAAGGTGTCGATGCGCCAACTTTTTCGTGACCCCCACATTGTGGTATTCCTGCTGATCGCCTCCTTGCTACAAGGCAGTCATGCCGCGTATTACAGTTTTAGCGCTATCTATTGGAAGCATGCCGGTTACAGCGAAAGCATCGTGGGCTATTTGTGGAGTCTGGGTGTGGTCTCGGAAGTGGCGGTTTTTGCACTGGGCGCACGTCTTTTTGGTGGGTGGTCTGCCAAAGCCTTGTTCCGTCTTGCCGCGCTCGGCGTGTTAGTGCGATGGGGGATCACTGGCTCGACGACAGCCTTGGCGCCAGTGATAATGGTACAACTTCTCCACGGAATTACCTTTGCCGCCGCCCATTTGGGTGCCATGCAATATATTCAACGCGAATGTGGGACGCGCCTTGTCGCGGTACAAGCCGCCTATAACGCCCTCCCCATGGGCGCGGTGGTCGCGGCGCTGACGGCAGCCAGCGGTTGGGTGTATGACTTTTCTCCAGCGTGGACTTTCTATGCGATGGCGTTGCTGGCACTGCCGGCGCTGTTACTGCCTTTGCATGAACCTCAGTACCAACAAGCAAGAAAGGCCCGCTTGCAGCAAAGTTAGCCACGAGGTCCACAAAGCCGAGACAGGAAGATTGAGCCGGTGTCTGTCGCGTGTTACACCCTTCTAGGCGGACGAAAAATACGCAGGAGTCAGGAAGGGAGTCATGACACAAGGCTGGGTAATTGTCTCGGTTTCACTACTGTACATRGGGACGCTGTTTGCCATCGCATGGTATGGCGACAGCCGCCCGCGTTGGCTACGAACGTGGCGCCCTTGGATCTATAGCCTTTCTATCGCGGTCTATTGTACCTCGTGGACTTTCTTCGGTACGGTCGGTCAAGCCTCTAGCTCGCCGTGGTCGTTTTTACCTATCTATTTAGCGCCCATTTTAGTGTTCACGCTGGGATGGCGCTTTCTCGCCCGCATGATCTTAATTGCCAAACGAGAGCACATCACTTCGATTGCCGACTTTATCGCGGCACGTTATGGCAAATCACAAGGATTGGCGGTGGTGGTTACCTTGATTGCTGTCATCGGTGTTCTGCCCTATATCGCGCTGCAGCTGCGCGGTATCGCTATGGGGTTAGATGTGCTTTCGCCTGAGCTCGGAGCCAGCATTGGCCTAGAGCAACCCCAAATAGCATGGTTGGTATGCATCTCGCTCGCGATGTTCACCGTGTTGTTTGRCACACGCCATATCGATAGCACCGAGCACCATCGCGGTATGATGATGGCGATTGCGTTTGAATCGGTGATCAAACTGGTCGCCTTTTTGGGCATTGGCGTATTTGTGGTGGCACTCTTGTTTCAAGCGCCGAGCTTGCCCATGAGTCTCGAAGAGTCTGGCGTAATCGGACGGCCGGATATTGGTAATTTAATCATTCATACCTTTCTAACTGCCGCAGCCATTATTTGTTTGCCGCGTCAGTTTCATACCATGGTGGTGGAGAATACCCGTGCCAGCGATCTCAATACTGCCCGCAAAGTATTCCCTACCTATCTATTACTGATGTTGGTATTTGTTTTGCCACTCGCGTACGCCGGACAAATGCTGATCCCAGACGCCCCAGCGGATACGTATGTGATTCGTTTGCCCTTATCGGTGGGTGCCGAAGGCATGGCGTTATTGGCTTTCATGGGGGGCGCATCAGCGGCGAGTGGTATGGTCATTGTCTCGACCATTGCGCTTGCCATTATGGTCTCGAATGATCTGGTGTTGCCCCTTTTACTGCGGCGGATGAAGATGACGTCGCGTAACTTCACGCAGTTCTCTGGCCTTTTGCTCAACGTCCGTCGCGCCTTAATTTTCCTGATTCTTATTGCCGCTTGGGGCTTTTACCACCTGATTTTAACGGTGCCAACTTTATCAGAAATTGGCTTTCTCTCTTTTGCGGCCATTGCGCAGTTTGCTCCCGCGATGATCGGTGCCTTATATTGGCGCCAAGGTAATAAGAAAGGCGTGTATGCCGGCTTGGCGGTAGGATTTAGCTTGTGGCTGATCACCATGATGACGCAAACCGGCATGCTTGCCGGCGATGGGCAGAGCAACTTGTTGATTTGGGTGATCACACCACCGGCGATTGCGCCTATTGCAACGCTAGATCCCATCGATTGGGGCTTGGCATTTAGTGTGTTAATGAACGCTGCCAGTTTTGTGGCCGTGTCACTGTTAACCCGACCGTCTTTGAGTGAGCGACTGCAAGCCGCCGCATTTGTGGGCATGCCGCTACCAGAAAGTGAAGATGCACGCCTATATCAAAGTCGAGTCACGGTGGCAGAACTGGAAATGCTTGCGGCCCGTTTTGTTGGCCGGCGGCGGATGCGTCAGGCATTTAGCCAATTTGCCGATCAACGTGGTGAAGACTTGATCCCGCAACAGCAAGCAAGTGCCCCTTTGATTCGTCATACTGAACGCGTGTTGGCGGGAGTGTTTGGGGCATCGTCTGCGCGGCTGGTGCTATCGTCTGCCTTACAAGGGCGGAATATGCAGCTGGAAGAAATTGCCACCATTGTTGATGAAGCGTCTGAGTTGTTTGATTTCTCGCGCGGTTTGCTCCAAGGCGCTATTGAACATATTAATCAAGGGATCTCGGTGGTCGACAAACAGCTACGGCTGGTGGCGTGGAACCAACGTTATATTGATATGTTTCAGTTTCCACCCGGATTGATTCAGGTGGGACGCCCGGTCGCTGATTTGATTCGATTTAATGCCCAACGCGGACTTTGTGGACCGGGCGATCCGGAAGAGCATGTAGAGAAACGAGTCCATCATTTAACACGCCGTCAGCCGCATACCTCCTCACGTGTGCACCCTGATGGACGGGTCATTGAGCTCCAAGGTAACCCCATGCCCGGTGGTGGGTTCGTGATGACCTTTACCGACATTACTGCGTTTCGCCAAGCGGAGGCGGCGCTTAAGCAATCCAATGAAACCTTGGAAGCACGAGTGACGGAGCGCACCCGTGAGCTTGAATCCCTCAATAGCCGTTTGATTGATGCCACCCGTAAAGCTGAATCGGCGTCTCAGTCGAAAAGCCGTTTTCTCGCGGCGGTCAGTCACGACTTGATGCAGCCTTTGAATGCGGCGCGCTTATTTGCCTCCTCGCTATCGGAGATTGCCCATAATGCCGACACGCAACGGGTTGCTGGCCACATTGAAAGCGCACTGGAAGGGGCAGAGGATTTGATTGGTGACTTGCTGGATATCTCGCGATTAGAGTCGGGCAAGATGAAAGCACGGATTGAACACTTTGCATTAAATGATGTACTCACGGCATTGGAAGCAGAGTTTGGCGTATTGGCCAACCAACAAGGCATGCGCTTTGATGTTCAACACTGTCAAGGCTGGGTTCGTTCAGATAAAAAACTGCTTCGCCGCGTACTGCAAAACTTTTTGACTAATGCCTTTCGCTATAACCCGAGGGGGCGGGTGTTATTGGGAGTACGTCGCGAAGAAAACCGATACCGTATTGAAGTGTGGGATGATGGAGCAGGGATCCCGCATGATCGTCAGCAAGATATTTTCCAAGAATTTACTCGCCTTGACCGTCAAGGTGCAGAGCAAGGATTGGGGCTGGGACTTGCGATCGCGAAAGGGATCAGCCAGATCTTACAGCAGCCGCTTGGGTTGCGCTCTTGGCCCGGCAAAGGCACGGTTTTTTCTATCTCGGTTGATCAAGGCACTCCCGAGGCCGTGGTGCCCGCCGAGCCGCGCTCACACAGTGATGTTGCAGCGAGTGCGCTGAAAGGATGCCGTGTGCTGTGTGTGGATAACGAAGCCGATATTCTAACCGGCATGGCACAGTTGTTATCGCGCTGGGGGTGTGATGTCCGTTGTGCGCCGGATGTCAGTGGCGCGATGCAACAAATTAATGACGATTGGCACCCAGAGTTTGTGCTCAGTGACTACCATTTAGCTAATCAACAAACGGGGTTGCAGGTCTTACAACAATGTCAGTTGCGTTTAGGGCGCTGTTTCCGTGGCGCGATTATCAGCGCAGATCGCAGTGCTGACATTCAACAATCGGTCACTGGACTGGGGTTTGCTTACATTTCCAAGCCAGTAAAACCACTCAAACTTCGCGCTTTATTACAGCAACGAGGACAGTAATGGATCCATTTAGTATTTCTCGTCTCGACACAGACATTGGCACGGTCCGAGTGGAAGGTCGGTTTAATCCCGTGGATGGACATATCRACATAGACGATCTTGCCCATTTGGACAGCAATGGCTGGACGGACGTGAACCACTGGCTGACGGAGCAGGCCTATGAGCATAAAGTCGCCACGATCGTGCACGCCATTCGTGGCTATTTAATGGGCAGCGATGCGTAGCAAAGACTAGGACGCGTCCTGTGCTTTCTGATGCTCGCTGTAGAATGTTTTATGCTCAATAAAAGTGGTCGGTGCCTCGGCAAAGTAGTAGCTACCATCCACACTCACTGCGAGTCGAATTTGCGCTTGCTCATTGGCGGGGGCGGGAAGCGACACCTGCCAAGTCGTGCCGGTTTCATCTGTCGCTTGCATTGATTGTGGCTGAGGCTCGTTGCCTGYATGCGCCATGCTGATCCTCGCGCCTTCGAGGGGTAACGCGCTCGCTAAACGCAGTGTTAGCCGATTATTCTGCACGCCGTCAGATTCTAATTTTAACTTTATATCGCCATTTTCAAGCTGACAAAAGCCACTGGTGTAACGACAATTTGAGCGAACCGCAAGCGGGTAACTTTGTCCTGACTGGGCCGCTTGAGGGGGCTCAGACACACTGGCATCGACGGCAAAATAAGCGATGATGGCTAAGACTGGCGCAACCAGCATCGCAATGACGACATGCTTGTTCGTTAATAATCGTGTGACCGTTGACATCAGGCCTCTCCTTGGCTGGAAGTAACCAATAGTATAAAAGCCCCCGTAGGGGCTTGATAGGTTAATACTGTATTAGTGTGATTGCGCATCGCCTGCGCCCGATGGCATGCGAACGTGTTCGACCAAATCTTGTACCTCTTGTGGGGTTTCTTTGGTCACTCGAGAAACGAGGATAGCCACCACAAAGTTACAGATTGCACCGACGGCACCAAATGCATTAGGTTCAATCCCTAAGATCCAATTGCTGCCAAGACCTTCTAGGTATGTCCATTCAGGGATAAATAGGATCCCTTTGTGTTGGAATACATAGAACAGGGTGACACTGATCCCCGCAACCATCCCTGCGATCGCCCCTTCCTTGTTGATGGTCTTGGTAAAGATCCCCATCATCAGTACTGGGAAGATTGATGAAGCGGCGAGACCAAAGGCTAATGCCACCGTTCCAGCGGCGAAGCCAGGCGGATTCAGTCCCAAATAGCCAGCACCGGCGATGGCTAATGCCATGGATATCCGGCTCGCCATGAGCTCGCCTTTTTCACTGATATTCGGGTTAACGACCCCTTTGATTAAGTCGTGGGATATGGCTGACGATATCGCAAGCAATAACCCAGCGGCAGTCGACAGTGCCGCAGCAAGACCACCGGCAGCCACTAGTGCAATCACCCAGTTAGGCAGCTTGGCAATTTCGGGATTAGCGAGCACCATGATATCGCGGTCAACACGCAGCTCATTGGTTTCTGGATCAGAGGTGTACTGAATTTTCTGGTCACCGTTTTTGTCTTCAAAACCGAGCAGGCCAGTAGTTTCCCAGTTTTTAAACCAGTCCGGACGCTCGTCGTACAGCAAATTATCACCATTAGGTAGATTGACGGTGTCCATCAAGTTTAAGCGAGCCATCGCGGCGACTGCAGGGGCTGAGGTATACAAAATCGCGATAAAGAAGAGTGCCCAGCCAGCAGAGGTTCGCGCATCGCGCACCTTAGGAACGGTGAAAAAGCGAATAATTACGTGAGGTAGACCTGCGGTACCGATCATCAGCGACATGGTGTAGGCAAACATATTGAGCGTGCTGCCACGCACCGCGGTAGTGTATTCGACAAAACCGAGCTCGGTGACCACTTGGTCGAGCCGGTCGAGCAAATACTGATCCGTACCTGCCATGGTGCTACCCAGGCCTAACTGTGGGAACGGATTGCCGGTGAGCTTCAGCGAGATAAAARTAGCAGGGATCGTATACGCCAAAATAAGCACGCAATACTGAGCAATTTGGGTATAAGTAATGCCTTTCATCCCGCCCATCACGGAATACATAAAGACAATCACCATACCGATTAACAGCCCAGTGGAGTAATCGACTTCCAAGAAGCGTCCAAATGCGACCCCAACCCCTTTCATCTGACCGATAACATAAGTGACCGAAGCGATAATCAAGCAAACCACCGCCACGATACGCGCGGTTTTCGAATAAAAGCGCTCACCGACAAACTCGGGGACGGTAAACTTGCCAAATTTACGCAGGTAAGGTGCGAGGAGTAGGGCGAGCAGCACAAAGCCACCGGTCCAGCCCATCAAAAAGACCGAGCCGCCATAACCCATAAAGGCAATCAAACCGGCCATAGAAATGAAGGAGGCTGCTGACATCCAGTCGGCTGCGGTGGCCATCCCGTTTGCAACGGGGTTAACCCCACCGCCAGCGACATAAAACTCTTTGGTTGAGCCTGCTCGAGCCCAGATCGCAATCCCGATATAGAGGGCGAACGTGAACCCGACAACAATGTAAGTAATGGTTCTTAAATCCATGCGTGTTCCCTCTTACTCGTCGTCTACACCGAACTCGCGATCGAGTTTGCGCATCTGTTTGGCATACACAAAAATGATGCCAAGGAAGGTATAAATTGAGCCTTGTTGAGCGAACCAAAATCCCAATTTATAGCCTGCGATTTGAATCGTGTTGAGGGCATCTACGAATAAGATCCCAAAACCGAATGAGACAACAAACCAGACAATCAGCAAGCTGATCATCAGTTTTACGTTTCTCTCCCAGTAGGCTTTCGCGTGTTCCTTGCTTTGAAACGCCATCGCCATCTCCTTGTTTAACACGTTAATGGAATGTTACATGAAGACGATAGCAGTGGATGGGCAAAGCGACATTGCAACTTTAGTCGAGCCACAAGGGCGCCAATATGGCGAAAAGGCAGGATTTTTGTGAGCTAGGTTGGGCTAGCTCGGGGTGAGCTAGCCACGACTTGCGCCAAAGGTCTAAGTCAGGTGATAAAACTTTTGGATCCCTTCGAGCAAATTAGCAACGGCGACGGAGGCGAGGATTAGCCCCATGACACGACTGACAATCGAGGCGCCGACGTTGCCGATCACTTTGTGTATCACATTGGCCCCAAGGAGTAAGACCAAGGTCGCGGCTAAGACTAAAAACATCACTCCGGCAGTAATGGCTTGCTCAGCAATGGCATAGCGGTTGTTATCCGTGAGCATGACGATGGCCATCATCGCGCCGGGTGAGGCGATAGACGGCACCGCCAAGGGATACACCGCGGTGGCGGCTATCTCGGCCTTATCCACGTTTTCGCTGAGCATTTTGGCTTCTTGACTGGGTTTGCCCTCGCCGAAAATCATGGTTAAAGAAAATAACAGCAATACCAGCCCGCCTGCCGCCTGAAAGGCGGGCAAAGGGATTTGCATGGCTTCGAGTAAAAGCTGACCGACAATTAAGAAGAACAATAAAATCGCGAACGCGATCGCTACCGCTTTTACGGCCACGCGGCGCTTTTGTTTGGGGGTCATGTGGCTGGTTTGCGAGAGATAGATGGGCACGCTACCGACAGGATCGATCACGGCCCATAAAATCACGAATTGCGTAGCAAGAATACTTAACATAAGCGGCGCTCCAAGGTCGAGATGTGGCGCTAGCGTATCAAAGTTCGATATTCGATTGCTGCAATAAAATCACCGCTTGGGTGCGATTTTTTACCCCGAGCTTGCGAAAAATAGCCGTCATATGGGCTTTGATAGTGGCTTCGGAGACCGCTAAGTCGTAAGCGATCTGTTTATTCAGCAAGCCATCGCAAAGCATACGTAGTACTTTGTATTGTTGCGGCGTTAAGGCGGCTAATTTGCTCGACAGGCATTCACTGTCGTCATCGTCACCTAAATCATCAGGAAAGCAGGGGGTGCCTTCGAGGACTTGGGTTAACGATTGTACCAGCGTACGCATATCGCTGGATTTAGGAATAAAGCCGAACGCGCCATGGGAGCGCACTTGACGGATTACACTGGGCTCTTCACTGGCGGAGACTACCACAATCGGCAGCGTCGGGTATTGGTGACGCAGGGCAATTAATCCCGACATGCCATTGGCCCCCGGCATTTTTAGATCCAGTAGCACTAAATCGACCTCAGCATCGCGTGCCAACAGATCGTTCAAACTATCCAGACTATCTGCTTCGAGTAGATTCGCGCCGCTGACAGCCATATGCACTGATTGAAATAAGGCATTTCGAAACAGCGGATGGTCGTCAGCGATCACAATGGTATGTTGCGCTTCCATGGTGTTTATGCCGCTCCCGTGTTTCTTTCAACGCTACCACTGGGTGTGCGGTTTATCAATTTTGTAACAAAGGAACTAAGAGATTGATCATTCCTTGCTTTTGGCCCGAACCATGAGTCCGTGTTCAGAAAGATGGGAGAGAAATGTCTCGGGAGGTAAAAAGCCGGTTACGCGTGCGGTTTCATGTCGTTCACCACTGGGTAGCCAAAAGTCGAGGGTGGGTAAGCCCGCTACATTTTGGCGACGCATAAGGGCAAAATCTTCAGGACGATTATGGCTAAGGTTCACTTTAATCCGGTGCATGCGGTTAAGTTGCTGAGCCACGTCGGGATCGGTAAAGGTTTGTGTGGCGAACTGCTTACACGGAATGCACCAATCGGCGTAGTAATCGACAAAGGCGATTTTCTGACTCGCGGCTGCGTTGGCGAGCTCTGCATCAAGCGCTGTTTGGCTGTTGACGGTCACAAACGTTGGCGCCTCGACGGTATGCGATGCGTTTGCAGGCGCGGTGGCTTGTTGCGAGTGAACAATATAAAGCGCACTGGCGCCTAATGCGGCAATCAACGCCCCAGCCGTCAGTGCGAAGCGGCGACCCTGTCTCATACTTTTTCCTTTTCATGCTAATAGGATGAGTATACACAAATACCATGATCACACCGCATGGGTGTGCGACTGGATCAACTGCCCGGGCGTCATACCAAACTGACGCTTAAATGCGGTGACGAAATTAGAGGGATGATGGTAGCCCGCCCAGTAAGCCGCTTCGCCAATTGACATTGCCTCATGCAGTAACTTTTCTTTGACCACCGCGAGCCGGCGGCGCCGAATGTAATCAGACACGGGCACGCCCAGATGGGTACGAAAACGACGCTGCAGTGTGCTGCGGCTCAGGCCGCAAGCCTGCGCGATGGTCGATAAGGTCAATGCGGTATGCAGTTTGGTCTCAATATACGCGACGGCTTTTGCGACTTGCGGTTCATGGGTGGTAGGGATGTGTTCGACAACAGGCTCAATGATCCGATGAGCGGCTTGGTCACACAGATGCTTGATGATGGTGAGTGCATGTAGATGCTGGGTCAGGGGATCAGCCTCATGTTGCCGATTAATACTGGGCAATAAGGCGCGAATGGAGTCAAGTATGGAGGTACTCGGTTGCCAGCGTACACTGCCTAAATGATGGCGATGCAAGCCACTAAGCAGTGGCAAGGCTTGCTCGTCTGCATAGCCATTAAGCCAATCGGGGGGTAGCAGTATATTCACTTTTTTCAGGTGGTTACCTTCAATTAAGCGACGGCGAAAGGTGCTATCACGACCCACGGAGACGGCAAGCGCTTGGGGCTGGTGGCGTGCATCACACCGATAGGTGTGGCCATCGTAGGCAAACTCTAGCACGCCCTCGAGTACTATCACTAGCGTGATCCCCAGATGGGCACGGTGGAGCACATTGGCATCACATAACTCATCGGTGATCCCGCCATCGATCTGCAATCCACCTGGGCATAAGGTATGTGAGAACTGCCCACGTACCAAAGATTGCGTTCCTTGCGAGTGGTTAGCCATGATCTCGGCGTGACCCTCTGTGCTGGATTCTCGTTGTGTGCAAACAACAGACACGGGTGCTGCCATAGTTTTCCCCCTTAACATGCTGCATCAACGCGCTATGCATAAAAGCTCTGCACATAAAAGCTCTGCGCATAAAAGCTTGATGCACGCACATAATTCTTTTTTCTTCCTGAAAATCACTTAAACGTTAACATAAATGCGAATTAGTATCATTTAGTTGTTTGGGTTACCCAAGAAGGAAATGAATTATGACGTTGTTACTTCCCGTCAAGGCGCGTCCGGCTTTGCTTGSGCTGAGCATTGCCAGTGCTTTGTGTCCCTCTGCGATGGCTGATAGCCCCGAAGGTGAAAGCATAGAAACGGTATCCGTGTGGGGCACAAAAGTGTCTAGCTCCTCCCGTTATCTGGGGGAAGCTGATCTTACCGTGAAGCAGCCCGATCACCTTTCTGACTTATTACGTGATATTCCCGGTGTGGATGTGGGCGGCACGCACTCGCTTACCCAGCGTATTAATATCCGTGGCTTTACCGAACAAGATTTGGATATCACCGTCGATGGCGCCTCACAAGGCGGTAAAATGTTCCACCACATCAGCAACCTCACTTTAAATCCTGACATTTTGCAGCGTGTTGATGTCGCGGTGGGCGCATCGTCGATTCTCACCAGCGAGCTGGGGGGCGCGGTCGCGTTTGAAACCAAAGATCCGTACGATCTCTTGCGTGCGAATGAGACATTTGGGGCACGCTTGAGTGGCGGTTGGGGCAGTAACGATTACCAACAAGGCTCATTGACCGTTTATGGGTTGTTGAGTGATGAATGGGATGCGATGGCATATATCAGCCGTTTTGATCGCGACAACTTTAAAGACGGCAATGGGCATCGTACCTTCGGCGGTGAAGGTGAGGTCACTAATGGCTTAGTGAAACTAGGTTGGGAGCCTGAGAGTGGGCATCGCTTTGAAGTCAGTTATGACAAGTACCGCGATAAGGGCGATTACCTGCCGCGTCCTGATATGGGCGTGAGCTTCAACCGCAATCGCACGGGCGAAATGACCCTGCCAGTGACCTACGATCGTGATACCGCGACGATCAACTATGAATATACGCCGTCACAAACCATCGAATTAAAAGCGCTGGCCTATTATAACCAGCTGTCACTCACCCGTGATGAAACCGAATTTGCGACCCACCCATTTCTGGCTGACCGCAAAGGCGTTAACGTGGCAGAAGACACGAATATTGGGGTAAAACTCAGTGTATCGCAGCGTATTGGCGATCATCAGCTCGCGTACGGTGCGCACTATGAAAACCAAGACAACGACACCCAATTTGCCAAACCGGGTGTACAGATTTTGGAGTCGGCCGACAAGATTGCGCTGTATGTGGAAGACAAGATAGCGCTGACCTCACGCTTTTCTGTGACGCCAGCGGTACGTTATGACAGCTTTGATCGTCGAGCGACCAGCTCGAGTCAGCGTTACGATGATGTGTCGCTGGCCTTGGGTGCAGAGTTTGTCGCTACTGACTATCTCACCCTGTTTGCCAACAGTCGAGAGCTGCACAAAGCGCCGCCATTGAATGAATCATTCACCACCACAGCACTGAGTGAAAGCGCGGATAAAGACTTGAGAGCCGAGCATGGCCGGACCGATGAAATTGGTATGCGCCTCTCGAATGCCGCGGCGCAAGAAGACTACTTGTTAACCGCCAATCTGACGGTGTATCGCACTGAGCTCGATGATGAAATTGTGGTGCGTAGTTACAAAGATGGCAGTGGTAACTGGGCTTATGAAACCACCAACCGTGGCGATGCCACCTATCGTGGCTTTGAGGCCAGTACCTATTGGGCATGGCAGCAGTGGACGGCGTCAGCCAGTTACAGTCGCACGGATGTGAGTTATTCAGAGGCGTATCAACTGGATCAAATTTTTGGTCGCGCTCGCCACCTCGGCGATACCCTTGCCTTGAATGTGGATTACGCGTTGAACAGCTGGGATGTGCTGCTGGGGTGGAACACCCAAATTCAGCGCTCGACCACAGTTCCTGATAGCAACTTGACCAAACCGGGCTACACAGTACACGACGTGTTCGCTCAGTGGCAACCAATGACGGTAGACGGGTTCACTTTGACGGCAGGGATCGACAACTTGTTTGACAGTCGCTATCGCTCGCATGCGTCAACGTCAGGTGAACGAGGCGCAGAAATTCTCGATTACGAGCCTGGCCGCAACATTAAATTGACGGCGTCCTATCAATTTTAACGCGATGAGGCTGGCATCTATGCCAGCCTACCAAGGAGAACGTATGCCGAGTATGACAACGATAATTGAGTCCGAGCATGCCCCACGTTACTTGCAGACCTTGTGTCGTCACTTTGGTCGCAAAGTCGAGGCGAGCTGGGATGAGCAAACAGGACGTGTGCATTTCCCTGCGGGTGTGTGCGATATGCAGGTGCAAGGGACCCAGTTGCGTGTTACATGCCACGCCGACGATGAGGCGAACTTGACCTTAGTGACTGAAACGGTCAGTAGCCACATCAAGATGTTTGCCCGCCGAGAAGCACTGCCCCATCAGTGGCAGTGCGTCGCAGACGCTTAGGCGCGTTTTTTCACCCGCCCCTGCACGGCTTTAAAACGTGAATTGGTTTTGCAAATAACAAACATGCGCCCGCGACGACGGACAACCTGACAATCAGGGTGACGCTGGCGGGCGCTTTTCAGTGAGTTCACGACCTTCATGACCTCTCCTTTTGGCTGCCACCAATTTGGCCAAACTTGCGGGCGAAGTGTGCCGCGCGTCCTTCTTTGTTTGTGACCCGCTGTTTACCCGTGTACACCGGATGCGATGCACTCGAGACATCGAGTGGAAAATAGGGATAGGTTTTACCGTCGTGCCACTCAATGGTACGTGACGTTTGCAAGGTTGAACCAATCATAAAATAGGTATCGACACTGGTGTCATGGAACACGACTTGTTGATACGGAGGGTGGATATCTTTTTTCACCGTGGAGTGCCTCTTGTCGTTGTATTTAATTGTTATGTTATATCATAACAATTAAATGTGAGGAAGCGGTGAATTGATCAATAACCCAACAGGCATTGGCGAAACAATCTGCGTTAAAGATCTCATTTTACGAACTTTTTGTTATGAAGGACGCAAAAGTGTTAGTTTTTATTACTTATATCAACACGCGTGTTACTGCTCACGGATAGCCTGTCATCCATGATGCTGCGCATGCGTGCACATCCCCTTCACGGAAGGCAAACATCATGATGATGCACAGACAAGGAACCGTCTCGACACTCATATCCCAATAACACTGGTTAACGTTGGCGACATCAGGGCGAAATGACAGACGATCATGGCGTTGGCTAGTAAGGAAATTGGGCCCAACTATCCAGAGTAGGAGAGCGTTATGTTTTTGGTTGAGTTTTTAGTAGTACTCAGCTGCATCTTGATTGGTGCCCGAATTGGCGGCATTGGTTTAGGTGTGATGGGCGGGGTTGGCCTCGCGATATTAAGTTTTGGGTTTGGTATGCAACCCACGCATCCACCGATTGATGTCATGCTGATGATCATGGCAGTCGTTGCCGCTGCAGCCAGTATGCAGGCAGCCGGTGGTCTCGATTTTCTGATTAAAATTGCCACGGGGATTTTGCGTAAAAACCCGCGTCACATTACCTTTATTGCCCCCTTAGTGACCTATGTCTTTACCATGATGGCGGGGACAGGACACGTTGCTTATTCCGTGTTGCCTGTGATTGCGGAAGTGAGCCGCCGTAGTGGCATTCGCCCGGCACGCCCATTAAGTATGGCGGTTATCGCCTCGCAATTTGCGATTGTGGCCAGCCCCATCGCTGCTGCTGTGGTGGCCTGCGTGGCCTTTTTAGAGCCACAAGGGATTACGCTCACCGATGTGCTGTCAGTGACCATTCCCAGTACCTTTATCGGTCTTGCGCTTGCGTGTGTGATCGTCAATAAGCTTGGCAAAGAGCTTAAAGACGATCCTGAGTACCAACGCCGCCTTCAAGACCCAGCATTTCGCGCWGAAATGGAAGCATCATCGACCGTGGAAGAGGTCGAGGTGACGCCGGAAGCGAAAAAATCGGTGACCTTATTTTTACTCGGGGCCATTACCGTGGTGCTAATGGGGGCGTTTCCTTCGTTGCGCCCAGCGTTTGACGGCGAGCCTCTTGGCATGGCGCACACCATTGAAATTGTGATGCTGTCAGTCGGTGCACTGATCATCTTGACCTGTAAACCGGATGGCAATGCGATTAGCCAAGGTTCGGTGTTTCATGCGGGTATGCGTGCCATTGTCGCTATCTTTGGTATTGCGTGGCTGGGTGACACCTTGATTGGTGGGCATGCGGATATGGTAAAAGACGCCGTGTCTGGCTTGGTTGAGGTGGCGCCTTGGACGTTCGCCTTTGCCTTGTTTGCGCTATCGGTCATGGTGAATAGCCAAGGTGCAACAACGGCTGTGCTGGTGCCAGTAGCGATTACACTGGGTCTGCCACCCTCAATTATCATCGCGACCTTTGTGGCGGTAAATGGTTACTTCTTTATCCCTAATTATGGTCCTATCATTGCTTCTATTGATTTTGACCGAACAGGGACAACTCAGATTGGTAAATATGTGTTTAACCACAGCTTTATGGTGCCGGGGTTGCTCAGTATGGTCTTCAGTATTGCCTGCGGTTTGTTACTCACTCAGGTGCTGTAAGCCAATAGAAAGACAGGTGAATAATAAAAAAGGGCGCATTGAGCGCCCTTGTTGATCAGATAACCGTTATTCACTTAGGCGTTAAAGCGTTTACCGCGATACTTGGGATGCATCAGGTTGTCGACGGAGAAGATGTCTTCAAGTTCTTCTTCGGACATTAACCCGCGTTCTAGCACCACTTCTTTCACGCTCTTTCCTGTTTCCGCACAAATCTTGCCGACAATATCGCCCTCGTGGTGGCCGATAAAGGGGTTGAGATAAGTGATAATCCCAATCGAGTTGTGCACATAGTGCTCGCACACCTCTTGGTTGACGGTAATCCCGCTTACACACTTCTCACCCAAGTTCCGGCAGCCATTCGCCAGAATGGAAATAGACTCAAACAGTGCCTGTCCAATCACGGGCTCCATCACGTTAAGCTGAAGTTGGCCGGCTTCGGCGGCAAACGTAATGGTGGTATCGTTGCCCATCACCTTAAAGCACACTTGGTTGACTACCTCGGGGATCACTGGGTTGACCTTGGCGGGCATAATGGATGAACCTGCCTGCATTTCGGGTAGGTTAATCTCATTGAGTCCCGCACGTGGGCCCGAGGAGAGTAGACGCAAGTCGTTACAGATCTTCGATAGTTTCACCGCCAAGCGTTTCAGCGCGCCGTGGACCATGACATACGCGCCACAGTCTGACGTGGCTTCAATCAAATCTTCGGCCGGGATACATGGCAGACCTGTGATTTCAGCCAGATGTTTTACCGCCAGTTGCTGATAGCCTTCTGCGGCATTCAACTTGGTGCCAATCGCGGTCGCGCCGAGATTGACTTCGAGCAGCAGTGCGGCGGTATATTTAATGTTCTTAATCTCTTCACGCAGTAGTACCGAAAAGGCTTTGAACTCTTGTCCGACCGTCATCGGTACTGCGTCTTGCAGCTGGGTGCGGCCCATCTTCAGTACGTGAGAGTAAGTCTCCGCTTTTTTGTTGAATTCGTTTTGCAGATAATCAATCGCATCCATCAATTTGAGAATGCTGTTGTAGACTGCAATTCGGAAGCCGGTGGGGTACGCACAGTTGGTCGATTGGCTCTTATTGACGTGGTCGTTGGGGTTAATCACATCATAGTCACCTTTCTCATGCCCCATCAGTTCAAGCGCAAGGTTGGCAATCACCTCGTTAGCATTCATGTTCACTGAGGTGCCTGCGCCGCCTTGGAAGACATCCGAGGGGAACTGATCCATGCATTTACCCGTTTCCAAAATCTGGTCACAGGCTTTGATAATGTAGTCACCGACATCAGAGGGGATCACGCCGAGTTCTTGGTTTGCCATCGCGGCGGCTTTTTTGGTGTAAACCATGCCGCGTACGAAATCGGGAATGTCTGAAATACGGGTACTTGAGATGGTAAAGTTCTCAATGGCGCGCAAGGTGTGAATACCGTAATACGCATCGGCTGGAACAGCGCGTTGACCGAGTAAGTCTTCTTCAAGGCGGGTTGCAGTAGTCAGCGTAGGGGTATCATTGGGTGTAATAATCGTCTGAGACATGTGTTGGCCTTAACATCAAAGTTATTATAATGATTAAAACGTCGCCACAAATTTTGCTGTAGAATCCATTCCTCAGAGATTTTGGCTGGATGTATCGTCTCTTACATCCTTTCGCCGCTATTAGAGCATATGATGTGGTGAAAAGGGCTGACACCGGTCACAGCACTAAGAGGAGGCGATAACAAAATGCGCTTTCTTGCCGCGAGATTCAAGCAGTAAATCCACTTTCCCGATTCGGCTTTTGCGTGATTTTGATGTTAGGATGAAAAGTGAATTTCCAGTGCGAGGTGAACCGTGTTTCCAGTTTTATTACTGCTATTTATTTTGGTGCCAGTGATCGAAATTGGCCTGTTTATTCAGGTTGGTGGCTGGCTGGGGCTGTGGCCCACACTGGCGCTGGTTTTGATTACCGCGTTTGTCGGTGCGTCTTTGGTGCGAAGCCAAGGCATTATGACCTTGGCTTCGGTGCAAGACAGGCTCAACCGAGGGGAATTACCCGCTCAGCAAATCCTTGAAGGCGTGATGCTGGCCGTCGCCGGTGTGCTGCTGTTAACGCCAGGTTTTATGACCGATGCGATGGGGATGTTGGTGCTTTTACCTGGGCCGCGAGCCGCGCTCGCCAAACAAGTGATGAAGCGCGTCACTGTGTCTCAAGCAGGCTTTAGCCAAGGTAGCTTCCATCAAGGGGGCAATGCGCAAGGTCCTTTTGGTGAGGATCCGTTCCGTCGCGGAGGCCGTGGTGAGGATGGCAATACCTTTGAGGGAGAATATGAGCGCAAAGATGACGATGATGACCATCGCCTGCGCTAAGCCATGTCGGGATTAAACTCAGCCAAAAGGCCGCATGAGGATGCGGCCTTTTTCGATCATGGCGTCAGCTTACTCGGTGAGCTCGGGGCGCTGGCGGTATTGGTCGAGTGATGCTGGGTTATCCAGTGCGCTTAACTGTGCCACGTCTTGGCCATGGACCACATCGCGCACCGCTAACTCGGCCAGTTTCCCTGACTTGGTGCGTGGAATATCGCTCACCTCGGCAATTACGGCGGGAACGTGACGCGGCGTGCACTGGGTGCGGATGGTTTTTTTGATGGTTTGCTTGAGTGACTCATCCAGTGTCACGCCGGCGGCGAGTTTGACGAATAGCACCACGCGGACATCATTTTGCCATTGCTGGCCGATGACCACCGAATCCATGATCTCGCTAAGCTGATTCACATGGCGATAGATTTCCGCCGTACCAATTCGCACCCCGCCTGGGTTCAATACCGCATCAGACCGGCCATAGAACACCATGCCACCTTGTGCGGTCAGGCGTACATAGTCACCATGAAACCAGATATCATCAATCTTGTTCCAATAGGCATTGTGGTAGCGGCTGCCATCGGTATCGTGCCAAAAGCCAACCGGCTGGTTGGGGAAGCTATTACAGCACACCAGCTCCCCTTTCTGCTCCTCGACCGCTTGGCCTTGGGCGTTAAACACTTGTACATCGAGCGCCAAGCCGCGCTTTTGGCTTTCGCCGCGATAAACCGGTGACAGCGGGCTGCCAAGAACAAAGCAGCCACAAATGTCGGTGCCACCCGCAATCGAGCTTAACTGAAGATCAGACTTTATCTTTTGATAGACATAATCAAACTGCTCGGGCGCAAGTACCGAGCCGGTCGAACACAGGACGCGTAGCGACGCCAGCGAGTAATCCTCTTTTGGCGCCACCCCTTGTTTTTCCAATGCCTCTAAGTATTYCGCCGCCGTACCAAAAAGGGTGATCTGATGCCGCTCGGCCAGTCGCCAAAGTACCCCCGCATCCGGATAAAACGGCGAGCCATCATAAAGCACTAAGGTCGCGCCACTTGCCAAGGCACTGACCTGCCAATTCCACATCATCCAGCCGCAGGTGGTGAAATAGAAAAAGCGATCGCCGGGGCGCACATCCGAATGGAGCTGATGCTCTTTCAAATGATTGAGCAATATCCCGCCCACCGAATGAATTATGCACTTGGGCTTACCCGTGGTGCCGGAAGAGTACAGCACAAAGAGTGGCGCATTGAACGCCACGCGGGTAAAGCGAAGCGGCGGCGCGTCCTTGGCTAATAAGTCTTGCCAGTTATCCACGCTAGCAGGTAAAGAAGGTCGATCGCCATCAAAAGGGATCACCACTAGGCGCTCAATGGCTGGTACGTTATCCACCACCTGCTGCGCTTTATTCAGGCAGTCATAGGTTTTGCCGTTGTAGTGGTAATGATCGGTGGTAAACAGCACTTTGGGCTCGGTTTGGCCAAAACGGTCTAACACACTGTCGACGCCAAAGTCCGGTGAGGTTGAGGTCCAAATCGCGCCCAGTGCTGCGGTGGCAAGCATCGCAATCACGGTTTCAGGCAGATTAGGTAAATAGCCGGCAATCACATCGCCTGGTTGAACGCCTTGCGTATCTAGGTAGTGACGGATGACCGCCACCTGATCGACGAGCTCGCGCCAAGTGAGGGTGCGTGCTACCTCATGCTCACCGCTAAAAATCATCGCTGGTTGGTCGGCATATTGCTCTGCGTGCTTGAGCAGGTTTTCGGCATAGTTCAGACGTGCGGTGGGAAACCACTGGCTATCCCGATTAGGGTGCTCGGGGTCGATATCGCACACTCTCTCGCCCGGATCGCCGATCACGCCGGAAAATTGCCATAATTGTTGCCAAAAATCGCCGCTTTGACGCACTGACCATGCATAAAGATCGTCATAGCCACTCAGCTGGGTGTCGTGAGTCTGATTCACGGCACGGATAAACGCGGCGAGTAAGGTGTGGGTTTGACGTTCCTTATCCGGCGCCCACAACAATCCGTCTTTCATGTCCTCTCCTTAGCTCTTATCAGGGTGTGCCTGTATAAATGCATCCAGCGTTTGGCATTGTGATTCAATGCGCGTCAAAGTTGGGTAGGCCGTTAAATCAAACGCAAATCGGCGTGCATTAAACAGCTGCGCGACTAAACAAATATCGGCCAAATTAGGCGCTTCTCCGCCGATAAAGGGGCTGTCTAATCCCTGTAGTTTGGCTTCCAAGCCATCGAACCCTTGTTTTAGCCAATGGTGATACCAAGTGATTTTGTCATCATCACTGTGGCCAAAGGGGCCGGTTAAGTATTGCAGAACCCGTAAGTTATTGAGTGGATGCACATCACAGGCAATATCGAGCGCCAGAGATCGGCACTGGGCTTTTTGCACTGGATCACTGGGGAGCAGTTTGACCTGTGGATAGCGCTCGTCGAGGTATTCGATAATGGCGAGCGATTGGCTCAAGGTGACATCGCCATCGACCAAGGTAGGCACTAAACCGGCGGGATTGAGCGAGCGATAGGCGTCGCTGTGCTGGTGTTTATCCAGCAAAGACACGGTTTCTCGTTGGTAGCTGAGGCCTTTAAGGCCAAGGGCGATGCGGACGCGGTAGGCCGCGGTCGACTTACTGTAATCATAAAGCAGCATACAAGCTCCTAGGCGGCGTCAACGTAAAGCGCGCCCAGAGGCACCAGGCGCGCATCAAGGTTACTCTGCGATGTAACGGGTCACAGTTTGCTCAATGGCGCCGAAAATAGACGCATTTTGGCTGTCGCGCATATCGATGGTGACGCTATCGCCAAAGGTCATAAACGGAGTTTTTGCCTCGCCTTGGTCGATAATTTCCAGCATGCGCTTTTCGGCTAAGCAGCAAGAGCCTTTACTGCGATCGGTATTGGAGACGGTGCCGGAGCCAATAATGGTCCCAGCGCTGACATGGCGGCTTTTCGCCACATGCGCGACCAGCTCGGCAAAATCAAAGGTCATATCCACACCCGCGTCGGGCGAACCGAACCATTCGCCGTTGAGGGTGACATGCATCGGTAGGTGGACTTTATGATCGCGCCAGTGATCGCCCAGCTCATCTGGGGTAACCGCCACTGGTGAAAATGCAGAAGCCGGCTTAGATTGGAAAAAGCCGAACCCTTTGGCAAGCTCGCCGGGGATCAGGTTGCGCAGTGAAACGTCGTTGACCAGCATCAGCAGTTTAATGTGTTGGCCCGCTTTGTCAGCACTAAGGTGCATGGGGACGTCATCGGTGACGACGGCAAGCTCGGCTTCAAAGTCACAACCCCACGCATCATCGACCAATTCAATCTCGTCACGTGGGCCGAGAAAGCCATCAGACATGCCTTGATACATCAGTGGGTCGGTCCAAAAACTCTCAGGCATTTGTGCGCCGCGTGCTTTGCGCACCAGTTCAACGTGGTTAACGTAGGCGCTACCATCCGCCCACTGATAGGCGCGGGGCAGTGGTGAGTCGCAGACACTCGGGTCAAAGGCAAAGGACTCACTGACTTGGTTGTCGTTGAGCGCGTCGTAGCGCTGAGTCAGTTTGGGCGCAAGGGTCGCCCAATTATCGAGTGCCGCTTGTAGTGTGGGCGCAATATCGTCGGCGTGGACGGCGCGAGTAAGGTCACGAGAGACCAAAATCAATTTGCCATCACGTCCGTGTTTGAGTGAAGCCAGTTTCATTGCTTTCTCCTTCGCTATTCTGCGTCACTTGGCGTGCGCCAAGAGTAAACATAATCGGTCAGCTCGGTGGCTTTCGCCGCGTCGCCCATATCAAGTGGCATGCGGGTATCGATCATCACCGCCACTTCATCGGTCTCTTTTTTCTGATGCTTTTTGCCCGCGGCGAACGCTTTTGGGTGAGGGCCATGTGGGAAGCCACAAGGGTGTAGGGTCACCATGCCGGCATCAATGTTATCGCGGCTGAAAAAGTCACCTTGGTGATAGAAAAGCACCTCATCATAGTCATCGTTATTGTGGTAGAAAGGCACCTTCAGTGCGCCAGGATCGGACTCGATCGGGCGGGGGACAAAGGTACAAATCACAAAACCTTGTGCGACAAAGGTGGTGTGCGCCGATGGCGGCAAGTGATAACGATGGCTCATTAATGGGCGGATATCTCGCCAGTTGAGTCGGAACACGGTGAGGTTACCCTTCCAGCCCACGGCATCGAGTGGGTTATAAGGATAAGTGACGCGGTTAAGCTGTTGGCGCGATTTAATTATCACCTGCCAGCTTTCGCTGTCGGATTGCTGGGCTTTAAAGCTATCGTCAATGCGTGCATGTTCTAACACTGCGGGGTCAAACACCGCATGTTCGCCGACAATGCCTCGTTCGGCGCTCATATAGGAGCCGTGTGTCGCTTCAATCATCAACAAGGTGGTGGCCTCATCCGGCACCAGTCGCCAGCTGGTGGCGCGAGGAATGATCAAATAATCGCCTTTGGTATAGCGCAAGTGGCCATAATCGCAATACAGCGAGCCTTCGCCCTGATGGACAAATAAGCAATCGTCGCCATCACTGTTGCGCACCAGATAAGACATGGCAGTATCGGTGCGCCATAAGCGAACCTGAACGTTGGCATTGGATAACAGCACAGGCGCATCCATTGGTGACGTGCCTTGAGTTTCAACTCGGTTGGTGTCAAAAGCATGCGGTCGCAATGGGCCTTCCCACTCGCTCCAGCCCGTCGGGGGATGGCGGTGATACATATGACTCGCCGGGCCAAAAAAGCCTTCCTTACCACACTCGCGCTCGTAGGTTCCCTCGGGAAAGTCGCAGTGGGCTTGACGTGAGGCATCCCCTTCACGAATGGGGAATGAAAACCACTTTCGCATAACTCGCTCCTTGTGCTGGGCGGCCGAGTTCACTGGGACCGCCAAATAGTTTCAAAAGAAACAATCTATCCGTTTATACTAGCGATCAGAGATAAGAAAAAGCAACGCACCGTTAACAAATATTTTACCTTGTGTGTTCAGTATTTTTGCCGCCTAAAAATCGTAAGTGTAAACAAAGCACTACCTTTGCATCTTATCGAAGCCTCTCGTAAAGTAGGCTATATGATTTCATTTGAAACTAACTGACATGACCCTTCCTCATTTAGCACTCGATAGCTTTTTGCCGTATAAGTTGGTCCACACGGCGGAGTTGGTCGCCGACAGTCTTGCGGCACGTTATGAAGCAGAGTTTGGATTGTCGCGTCCAGAATGGCGCGTGCTGGCCTCTTTGGGCGCACGGGATGGCGTGATGGCGAAAGATTTAGCCGCAGAAACACGGCTGGATAAAGTGAAAGTGTCGCGCTTGCTTACCCGTTTAGAGCAACATCAGTTGGTAGAGCGACGCGCATGCCAAGGTGATCAGCGCGCCGCGTTAGTCCATTTGACCGACAAAGGCCGCACCCATTACCAGACCATTGTTCCCAAAGTACTGGAGTGGGAAAAAGCCATGCTCGAGGGACTCAGTGCGGCGCAGTATCAAGCGCTTTATCAGGCGTTAGATGCGTTGCAGCACCGCGTTCAAGAGCTGGCTCAGACGGGCAATGATGCCGCGAGTGTCTGACGGCGCAACACCACAGCATACAGGTACGCCATAATACCGGCGAGCAGATTAGCAATGGCGATGCCCGCAAACAGACCATGGGTGCCGTTGACCATGCCGCCCAACCATGCACAGGGCACCAAGAAGACAAACAAACGGACGAGGTTGCAGGCGAACGAATGCAGCGAACGTTTCATCGCATTCAGGCCGCCGACCAATAACATCAAGGTGCCTTGTAAGCCGTAACTGGCCGGGACCACCATTAAATAGTGGGCAATTTCTTGTTGAACCCGCACATCGTCACTGAACAAATCCGCAATCAAATCGATAAAAGGCCACAGCGACAAGTACAAGGCAAATTGAAACAAGATGGCAAAGCGCATCGCGCTAAACAGCGCCTGAAAGGCCCGTTGATGGTATTGCGCACCAAAGTTTTGCGACATTAAGGGCGTGAGCGATGACGTCATCGCCATCATCACAATTAATAAAATGGCTTCAATGCGTTGAGCGGCGCCATAGGCAGCAACACTTTCTGTCCCCTGTGAGGCAAGCATCATCATTAAAATGGCACCTGCGGCCGGGTTTAAGGCATTGGTCATTCCAGCCGGCATACCAATTTTAAGGATCTGACGCACATCAGTCGCCAGTTTCGTCCATTGTGGCGCCATCAACAGTCGCTCGCGGCGGATAAGAATACTCAACGCGGCAACTAATGCCCCCGCCCAACTGACGGCGCTGGCGATGGCCGCCCCTTGCACTCCCAGTTCTGGAAATGGGCCCAAGCCAAAAATCAGTAAGGGGTCGAGCGCTCCATTAATCAGGCCGGAGACCATCATGATTTTTGCTGGGGTTTTTGTATCGCCCGTGGCGCGGATAGCCGCGTTCCCTGCCATCGGCACGACGAGCAATGGAATAGTGAGATACCACACCTGCATGTAATCGTGGATTAACGGCAATAAGTTATCGCTTGCCCCCAACGCTGAGAACACCGGATTGATGGTGGCGGCTCCTAACCAACCGACGACCATCACCATGAGTACCGCCAAGATCAAACCATGACTCGAGACCCGCGCGGCATCTTGATGATCACCCTGGCCGAGTAATCGCGCGACCAAGGCGGCAATGCCGACCCCTAATCCTAGCGTGATGGAGTTAACTGCAAAGGTGATGGGAAAGGTGAAGCTCACCGCAGCGAGTGCTTCCGTGCCAAGCAGTGAAATAAAGAAGGTATCCACCACATTAAACATGATGATCGCGAACAGCCCAAATACCATGGGCACGGTCATCTTACGCAATGTGAGGTTGATCGGGGCGGACAGCAGCCCGTGTTTGTCGTTCATAATCTCTGATCACTGGGTTGGGACGGCTTACCCTAGCGGATCGCACCTAGGTGAGGAAGCTGCCGGGTAAAAAAAATCAAAAAAATTGCTGTAAAACCCTTGGGAAAGAAAAAGGGCGTCCCCACATAGGGAGTTACATCAGGAACCGGACGCATGAACGGCCTGTGTGCATACTTACTTCATCAAACGGAACATCATTACTAATTCAGGAGACGACCGATGAACATTCGTCCACTACATGATCGCGTTATCGTTGAGCGCCAAGAAGCTGAGTCTAAATCAGCAGGCGGCATCGTGTTAACTGGTTCTGCTGCAGAAAAGTCTACTCGCGGTAAAGTACTGGCGGTAGGCAATGGCCGTATTCTTGAAAACGGCAACGTGCAGCCATTGGACGTTAAAGTGGGTGACACTGTTATCTTCTCTGAAGGCTTCGGTACTAAGAGTGAAAAAATCGACGGTAAAGAAGTCCTGATCCTGTCAGAAAGCGACATTATGGCAATCGTTGAGTAATTCATTTCACCTCCAATCAAGAACGTAAGAAAGGAATAGAATCATGGCTGCTAAAGACGTTAAATTTAGTGACGACGCGCGTGCGAAAATGCTCGAAGGTGTGAATGTTCTGGCGGATGCCGTGAAAGTCACACTAGGCCCTAAAGGTCGTAACGTTGTTCTAGACAAATCATTCGGTGCGCCAACTATCACCAAAGACGGCGTGTCTGTTGCCCGTGAAATCGAGCTGGAAGACAAGTTCCAGAACATGGGCGCACAAATGGTAAAAGAAGTCGCTTCACAAGCAAATGATGCGGCAGGTGACGGTACGACCACTGCAACTGTATTGGCGCAATCTATCGTCAATGAAGGCTTGAAAGCGGTTGCTGCGGGCATGAACCCAATGGATCTGAAGCGTGGTATCGACAAAGCGGTGGTTGCTGCGGTTGAAGAGCTGAAAAAACTGTCTTCACCTTGCTCAACCAGCAATGCGATCGCTCAGGTGGGTACTATCTCTGCCAACTCAGATGAGACTGTGGGTAAGATCATTGCTGAAGCCATGGACAAAGTAGGTCGCGACGGCGTTATTACTGTTGAAGAAGGTCAATCTCTGCAAGACGAGCTGAGCGTTGTTGAAGGCATGCAGTTCGACCGTGGTTACCTGTCTCCTTACTTCATCAACAACCAAGAAGCTGGCAACGTTGAGCTGGATAACCCATTTATCCTGCTGATCGACAAAAAAGTGTCTAACATCCGTGAGCTGCTACCAACGCTAGAAGCGGTTTCTAAAGCATCTCGTCCACTGCTGATCATCGCAGAAGATGTTGAAGGTGAAGCGCTGGCTACCTTGGTGGTTAACAACATGCGTGGCATCGTGAAAGTTGCTGCCGTGAAAGCCCCTGGCTTTGGTGATCGTCGTAAAGCGATGCTACAAGACATCGCGACACTGACTGCTGGTACCGTGATCTCAGAAGAGATTGGCATGGAACTGGAGAAAGTGACGCTGGAAGATCTAGGCCAAGCTAAGCGTGTCACTGTTACTAAAGACAACACCACCATTATCGATGGTGTTGGTGAAGAAGCCTCTATCGAAGCGCGTGTTGCTCAAATTCGTCAACAAATCGAAGAAGCGAGCTCAGACTACGACAAAGAAAAACTGCAAGAGCGCGTCGCCAAACTGGCTGGTGGTGTTGCAGTAATCAAAGTCGGCGCAGCGACCGAAGTCGAAATGAAAGAGAAGAAAGATCGCGTTGAAGATGCTCTGCACGCGACTCGTGCGGCAGTGGAAGAAGGCGTGGTTGCCGGTGGTGGCGTTGCGCTTATCCGTGCCGCTAGCAAAGTTGGCGAGCTGAAAGGCGATAACGAAGAGCAAAACGTCGGTATCCGTGTTGCACTGCGCGCCATGGAAGCGCCTATTCGTCAAATCGCGACTAACGCGGGTGACGAAGATTCAGTGGTTGCGAACAATGTGAAAGCAGGTGACGGTAACTATGGTTACAACGCCGCAACCGGTGAATACGGTGACATGATCGAAATGGGTATTCTTGACCCAACCAAAGTGACTCGTAGTGCACTGCAATTTGCTGCCTCTGTTGCTGGTCTAATGATCACCACCGAAGCAATGGTTACTGACTTGCCACAAAAAGACGGCGGTGCTGATATGGGCGCTGCTGGTATGGGTGGCATGGGCGGAATGGGCGGCATGATGTAATTGCCTTTCCCCTGAACAAGAAAAACCCAGCTTCGGCTGGGTTTTTTGTTTTAGTTCGACCGTCAGTGGGCGTGATAACTAGTGCGGAGATGCAGATGAAAATAAATTCATCACGGCCACACCGGCAACAATCAGCGCCATTCCAATCACCGCCGGCGTATCAAGCTTCTGACCGAAGACCAACCAACCAATGAGCGCTATCAAAGTCACACCGGCGCCAGCCCAGATGGCATAAGCAATACCCACAGGGATCGCTCGGAGTGTTAGCGCAAGCAAATAGAAGGAAAAACTGTATCCCACCACCACTAATACGGAAGGGACGAGCTTAGAAAAGCCGTCACTGTTTTTGAGTGATGCGGTTGCAATCACCTCTGCCACGATGGCAAACCCCAGAAAAAGCCAATGCTTCATATCGATGACTCCCTAGTGAGAAACAGAGCGACTATGCTACCAGCCCGAATGTATGATGTATGCCACATTTTATGGAAAGAGCAGAGGGTGGGTACTATAATAGTAAGCTTGGTAAGCGAAAGTTGGACGGTTTTTGCTGGTTTATTAAACAAAACGACCGTTTCTGTTCACTTTTTGCGCTAACGAAAAGTTTTTTGCAAAAAGGGGTTGCGGGAAAAACTGAAATCTCTATACTGCGCTTCCTGTCGACGGGGCAATGAGACGCAAGTCACGAAATGCCGACCACTAAATCGACACGCTCTTTAACAATTTGACCTATGCAATCTGTGTGGGCACTCGTTGAGAATAGACAAAAAGATTTATTCGATGAACTGAGTGACCAAACGACAACTTTTATAGT